>JBHJNU010000072.1:0-21300 GCA_050330515.1 Flavobacteriaceae bacterium
TAATCGTTCAAAACCAATGCACCTTCTATGGAAACATCGAAAATGCGCTGCCCAACACCTATTGGACCGCCACCGGTTGCACCCCAATATATTTCGGCGAAATACAACGTAACCGAGTAACTTCCATTAGGCAGCGGAATCGCATAATCAAATTCAGGTAACGCATTGGTGCGCTCCGTTTGAAAAATCTGTGGTACCAGAGCGCTATTATTGGTATATGTTTGGCCCCCTGACCAATATTGATCAGCCAAGAAAAGATTTCCATTATGGGATAGTTCAGGCCCCCCGGCATTTATTCGCAATGGCAAGGTAGGTGTTCCTGTAGCTTCAATTGGCTCTAGAACGGTAATTACCCTGTTCAAGGTTCCCGTCCAAATGGTTCCCGGAAAAATTTCGGTATCGCTGTTACAGGTGATACCCAGTGCATTACCTCCAAGTCCGGTTATAAAGCTTTCCGTGTATTGTTGCAACGTACCATCTGGCTTCAATTGTACCCTATGTAGAACACCTTGGTTACTGCCCGCCAAAAGATTTCCTTTCATGGCACCGCCAAAATTAGTTGCCGTATACTCGTCAATACCATTGGTATTGGTAGGCCATGTCGTAATCGGATTATCAGCGGGGCCATCACGATTGGGTACGCCCGGACCTCGCCAATCGCCTTCAACAGGGTTCGCCGTTTGAACCGGCGGCCAGTTGGCCGGAAGTGCAATAGCGGGATCCGTTGTAGATCCGATACTGGACCCATTGGGATCATACTTTTGGGTGCAAAAAACAGCCCCAGCCGTACCGATCAATGCCGGCGCCGTATACAAACCCGCCCCGTTCGGATTCGCACGTGTCGGGTTCGGGTGCCCCCCGTAAAAACTGCCGAAGGTATAGCTCTGCATATTCGTTGTAATCAGCTGAAGGTGGTCTTTATTGTTTACGAACTCACCATCTGCAGTGGCATTGAAAGCGTTATCACCTCACTCGTTAACATCGTAATTATTGGTTACCGAACCCCCTCCCTCGTTCATGGGAAGCCCACCCCAATCGACATTGGCACCATTATCGGAAGTATACACCGCACCTGACTCGGTAACCACAAGGTCATAAGGGTTTCTAAACCCTGGTGAAAATAGCTGTACCGGACCACCGGGCACCACCATAGCTTGGTTCAAGCCATCGTTACCACCCCATGGGTCATTGATATCGATCCCATTGTAACCCAAATCATTCGGATCGGTGATACCGTTCACATTGGCACGGGTAGGATCGTCAAGTGTTGGTATATCATATATATAATTGCGCCCACCATCATTCAATGTGGGCATAGCCTCTAACATGGTCAGGTTTACGGCAAGTACCGAAGCGGACAGGGCATACTCGCAGGCTAGGGAGAAATTTATGGATGGGGCGCCACCATTCGCATTACCACCTTGGTTTACCAATAGATAATCGGTGCCGTTAATGGTCGCAAATTCAAGACCATTGGTGGCGTGATTTTCTTCCGACCGGGGTAAACCGCGCACCAAATCGACTACGACCCATGAAGTACCGTTCCAACTTAAACGGGTTATGACTCCAGAATTGGTGTCAAGATCTACATCGCCATTGCCACCGCCACTGCCTGAACCTATTCGAAAATCACTGGAAGTTACATAAATAATAGGATTCGAGGCCGTACCGGCAACTGCCAACCCTGTTGCCTGTCGACTAGTGCAATTGCTTGAAGAACCACTGCAAGGACTTCCATCATCATCATGGTTCACAATGGCCTTCACCCCTGCTAAAGTTTCTTTTGCGATAACAACGTAATCGCCAAGACCATTGCGCTGTACGGTCAGTACATTTACGGTACCCGGATAATCAAGCACATATAAACGCCCATCAGGCCCAAACGTTAACGAAGTAACCTGTGGTACCACACCAAAACCATTAAAGTCCAAAACACTCTTATTAAAGTCTATCTGCCCGTAAACGGTGCCGTTTGCGAGGCCAAAGCAGGTTAAACAAAAGGTAATCAGTATCCACCGTAAACAGGACGAGTACACGTATTTCATAGTGAGGTTATTCGATATAGCAATTTCGCAAACCAAAAGCATGGCACTTTCTTTATGAACAAAAAGGAAGCCGACTAAAATTAACGCCAAAACTACGCAGTATTCAACCACTAGAACATGACTTTTGTCAGAATATTTTTCGAAAACATCTGTATGATCAACTTTGCACCAAAATAAAACAGGGATTACTTAACCCATTATCGATTGCAGGCCCGACCCTATTTGGCCTCGAGTAGGATATGGAGATTGGTCTAACGATTCTGAAAGGGTAAAAATAGAACAGGCCTATAATGACCCAAAAAATGTGCACGAAACCTTTTGTCGAAATTTCAAGGCCGTTTATCGAACTGCATAAACTTAGGTAAAAAAATTTCGACCACCCTACTATCGCATGACGTATAAAAAGGCCAAAACCTAGAATCGCACTAGCCTTGTTTTTTACTACTAGTTTTGTTTCAAGATGCATTGCTTGGCCATTTTTTATGGAGTAGCACTTAAGCTAAAGTCAAAAATTTTGATTGTGCATTATGATAGGTTGCTATATATTTACCCCGGCGCACTAACCAGCACCTTCCCTTAGATCATACTATACCTTAGCAATACATGCATACCTAATGGCCAATTAGTTAGGATGTAAAAGTTTGTTGATAGATTATTTTAAGAAAAAAATAGACTTAAATAGGTGTTTTAAAGTTTGGTAACCTTTGCTTAAAGGTCATATAAAAGCTCCCCCGGCATGAAAAAGTTTAAAAACTCCGATTTAGTGGTGCCAATATCTATTTTGGTGCATTTAGCCATCATCAATGGAATTTTGTGGCTACTAACATCAGAGACCTATCTTTTTGCTACCAACATCATATTCTATAACCTCTCTTGGCTTACCATAAGTAACTTCTTGAACTATTACCCGACCGATCGTAAGGAAAAGTTCATGACCAATTTTCATAAAACGATATATTTATATTTGTTGTTCAGTCTTTCCTATTTTGCTTTTTTCAGTATCTCGGCCCAGCGTTTTGTTTCCTTAGAGTACCAGCTTTTCATTTTATTATTAATTTTTTTGTGCATTACATGGTATCGAGTACTGTTCTTTTGGGCTCGCGATAAATATAGAAAGGTTGGTGGCAACTCGGTCAATGTTGTTGTTTTGGGAAGAGATTCGACCTTGAAAAAAATCCGACAGGTATTTGATGATCCTTTTTTGGGTTATCGTTACAAAGGTTATTTTGACGACTCACCCTCAAAAAGCCCCACCTATTTGGGAAGTATTATCGATTGCTTCCTATATATTTTAGAAAATGACATCGACGAGATTTACTGTATAGCTTCGAAGTTCAATCACAAAGAACTGAAGAACCTGATCAATTTTGCGGACAATAACCTTATTCGTCTTAAGGTCATACCTGATAACAAAGATATATTCTCGAGAGCTATGTCAATAGAGTCTTACAACAACGTGCCTGTTGTAAATCTCAGAAAAGTGCCACTCGATACCGAATATGCCAGAATTCTAAAAAGAACCTTCGACCTTGTTTTTTCTTCACTGGTCATTGTCGGGGTTCTTTCTTGGTTAACCCCATTACTTTTTATTATCATGAGACTTGACTCTCCGGGAGCCCTCTACTTTAAGCAAAAAAGGCACGGGCTCAAGCGTAAGATTTTCTGGTGCTATAAATTCAGGTCAATGACCACAACTGCCGAGGCCCATTTTAAAATGGCGGAAAAGAATGACGCTAGGCTTACTAGATTAGGTAGATTATTACGAAAAACAAGTATTGATGAACTACCCCAGTTCTTCAACGTTTTTATGGGTGATATGAGCGTGGTTGGACCAAGACCCCATATGGAATTGCACACCTTAAGCTATGAGATTTCCATCGACAAGTACCTTGTTCGCCATTTTGTAAAGCCAGGAATTACCGGCTTGGCCCAGATAAAGGGCTATAGAGGTGAAATTTTAGAAGAAAAGGACATTCTTAACCGGGTCAGGTTGGATATTTTTTATGTTGAAAAATGGAGCTTGGCCCTGGATCTCGAAATCATCTACAAGACCATAATAAACGCCATAAGGGGCGAGTCTAAGGCCTATTGACCATTTTAAGGTATTGCTAACTGGTATATCATTTACAGAAGAATTACAATTTCACGGGCTTGGCCATACGCTCTAGCATTGTGCATCCTAAAACCTGGGTCTAAACCTCATTTCCCGCTATTACCGTTTCAATGTAAAATGACCGGTATTTTTTGCTCCTGTTTTATAGCTCGCCAAATACCAATAATCACCTGAAGGCATGGGTTTACCTTTATACAACCCGTTCCAAAAAAGGTTGCCCGTATTCAGTGATTGAATCAATTTGCCGTACCTATCATAAATCTGGATAAAATCTATTTGGTCTTCCGCTTCGGCCGAAACCTGCCAAACGTCGTTGTAACCATCGTTGTTCGGGGTAAAAAAGTTCGGAACGTCCAAATCCTTAGAAATACAATCACCTGATTCGATCCTCTGAGGAACCAAGGTGAAAAAGGTCTCGGCCCCACATGACAATCCATTATTATTATAGACAACCACCCGAATTAGTTCTGGGCCCTGAACAGCATTCAAATACGGGTTTGGCAGTGGGTAAGGCAACAAGCTGTTATTACGATCGTAGAATTCTATGGTAACATCCTGAACGCCTGAAAGCAAAAGATTCTCGATGTTTGAAGTATCCCATTCAAAAAATCCATCCTCTTCAGGATCACATACCAAGATTTCACCTAGTTCGTTCAATGGAGGTGCGGCCTCAACGACCACTTCGGTCGTCAGTAATTCGGTACAAAAGGCGTCTACGGTAATAGTTACCGTATAAGTGCCCGATTGATTTTGTTCTGATTGCGATATCTCAGGTTCTCTTTCGTTACTAACAAATCCGTTCGGACCTGTCCAGGCATAAGAAACACCTCCTTCCGCACTCAAGTTTAGGGTAGTTCCACTACAGATAGGGGAATTTGAAGTAATGGCGAATGCATCTTCTTCACAGGCACGAAGTTTTACCAACCAGACATCCCTACTCGGGCCTATTGATGGTTCGTTCTTATCTCCTGATATACCTGAATCTGACCATCCGGCCATTAGGTAACCTCTATCGGGCGTTTGCAACACGTACTGCGGGTTGTCATTTTCTGATCCTCCAAGGGTCTTTTCCCATTCGATATTGCCCAGGGCATCAATCTTTACCCCCCAGTAATCTCGGCCACCCCTAGCATTTTCAGTCTTTGGCCCGTTTGCGTTCGCATTTGACATGACCCCTAAAAAGAAGCCCCCATCGCTGGCATTCGCTGAACCCATTAGCCATTCGGTACCACTGGTACCTATGTTTCTTTTCCAAATTATATTACCATTGAGCTCTAGTTTCACCAACCAAACATCCGTATCTTGTGTAGGTTCATCTTTGTCTGCAGAAATGCCCGAATTGGACGTACCGCTTAGCAAATAGGCACCATCGTTCGTATTAATGGCATGACGAAGAACATCGGTACTTGAACCGCCGATGGTTCTTTGCCAAATAATCGTACCGTTGCCATCAATATGTAAAACCCAATAGTCTTCTCCGATACCTTTGGCATTGTCACCCTTTTCAAACCCAGCATTCGAACTTGATGAACCGGCCAAAACATAGCCACCATCAGGAGCAATTAAAATGGTATCTACAAAATCGTTCAAACTACCTCCATAGGTTTCTTCCCATTCTATATTACCCGAAGCGTCGAGCTTGACAATCCACATATCCGACATTCCCCGAGAAAACCCACTTTTTTCTCCTCCAGATGAAGAAATTGAATCACCTCCAAGTAGATACCCCCCATCGGCAGTCTGGATCATTGTGGTCAGCCTATCATTATCAGGTCCTCCAATAGTTCTTTGCCATTCTATGTTTCTGTTCACATCTAACTTAATGATCCAATAATCATCACCGCCCCTATTGTTCTCCAGTTTATCCCTTGAGCCTGAACTATCACTGTAGCCGGCCAGAATATAACCAGAATCGGGGGTTTCGTAGGCCGCCACCAAAAGGTCGAAGGCATTGCCACCAAAGTACTCTTCCCAAAGTACAGATCCGTCTTCATTATTGACCTTTAGCAACCAGAAATCTAAATCACCCCTAGGTAATGGGCTACTGTTAACATTGGTATTCGAAAAGGAATTATTGGAAACTAAAATATGATTATCAGAGGTGAAGCTTAAAAATTCTGGAAAATCAACTACCCCGCTACCGATACTTTTTTGCCATTCAATAACCTGCGAATACGCTTGGCCGGTCAAAAGTAAAGCCAAAAGCAAATAAATAGGCTTTCTTGCCATGTTCATTAAAATGAATATAATCTCTAAAACTAACTAAAACCGAAGAATCGGACTTTCAGATCCGACAAGCGTCTGAATTCATCGGTCAAACGGCAGAATGTCCCGATTTTAATACAAAATCAAGTTCTTAAACAAATATGGAGCACTTTGAATGTACAAAAAGTGGCCAAACCGGGTATATAACCCTCAAATAGTCATTGATCATAAATCAAAACTTGAGAACAAGTACATAGGTTACATGGAAACTAAAGAAAAACCCGATTTGTTTAGCACAAAGTAGGCAGGCCCAGTGAAAATAGCGAATTCAAAATTCACATTAACGAAATAGTGAGCTCTAAAAAGTATGACATTGACAGCGATACTACTTGCAAATCATACCAGTTGAGGGTAACCTAACTTTAAGTGGATGGGTGAAGTCGATTCTTGCCTCGTTTTTCGACCCATAAGTTGACACTTCGGCTTGATTTGAATACTTTGAACGAATTTTGTTTTAGATTTGCCTAAACATAAGGTACCGGAGCAATTCAGAAATTGGATCTTAGATTTAAATTGTTGTGTCTTTTTTTCCAACAATGAGCTATTTTACTCTGGTACTTGTCATTAGTAATGATTGATGGTTATCAATAATTTCCCCCAACTTCCAAAAAATAAATCTGTTTCTTGTGTTTCAGACCTAAGAAAATGGGTGATTCATCAGCTGAGCAATTACAAACTTAAATGAAAGTCGATGAACATCATGTTCAAGTTGACGAATGGAACCCTATAACGTTCTTATCTCTAGTAGTTTAGCATATAAACAAGAATTCAAGGCAAGATAAATAGTGAATTACCAATCAATACTGACCAACAAGGTTTTTAAAAACTTTTCATATTTGACCATTGGATCAATTGTGGGTCAAGTATTGAGCTTGGTTTCCATTTACCTTCTTGCGAACTTAATAAATCCGGAGCGCTATGGTATTTACACCTATTTGATATCGCAGGGGTTGTTACTAGTTCGAATAAGCAGTTTTGGAAATAACAATATCGTAATAAGAAAGATTTCAAGAAACATCGAATCAAGTAAAAGTGTTGGCCTGGCCACTTTAACTTATCGGCTTGCGATTATTGCCATTACAACAATACTCTATATTATATACGATTATTTCTTTGGCCAACTGACCCCCGAGCAGATCGGATTACTAGCTTTGTTTACACTAATAAGTTCAATAATCTTTATATTCGAATGGGTTTTTACGGGCCAACAAAAACTAAAAACCGTTGCTTCCATAAATTTTAGCACCAATCTGTTGTGGTTACTTTTTGTGATATTCTTTATCGATGAAACTAGTAGACCTACCGATATTTTCTTCCTATACGTATTAAGTTTCATCATAAAAATGGTTCTCTTTTTTATAATGGCCATCATTAATAAAGTCTTTTTCGGACAGTACGTACGTGAGCTATTAAAAATCGGATTTTCAATCAATAGAGAAAGTTGGCCTTATTTTGCCATGATCCTTTTGTTATTACCGTTATCGAACCTTGACAATAATTTTCTCGATATCAACTCAAACAATTTAGAAAAAGGATATTTTAACTTGGCAAAACGCTTGATCGGACCACTAAGCTTGATGAACTCTATGCTTATTACGGCAATCTTTCCGAATATATCAGCAATGTGGATGGATAATAAACCAAAGTTCAAAAAAATTATGGCAAGTGGGTTTCCCATTTTTATTTTGTTAGGGGCGTTCATCTGTTTTTGCTTTAGTCTGTTCTGTGAAGAAATTATTTTACTTTTATTCAGCGAAGACTACAAGCCTGCCGTTGTTGTTTGTCAAATACAGGTATGGTACTTTCTGTTCTTTTCAATTGACTTTCTCATGGGTACCTTTTTAGGTGCATCGAATAGGGAAAAGACTATTTTGAAATTTGCGATAATTTACTGTACTATTTGTGCCCCTGCCATGTTTTACGGCAGTTACTACGGTGCCGTTGGCATCTCTATAGCGTTGTTGATTTCGTTTTTGATCGCATTGGTATTTACTTGGAGGATGTTCATAAAGGTAATGGACATCAATATGCAGTCGTGCACTGGTAGTTTTTTAATAACGGCGGCGTTAGTACTTTCAAGCCTCTTGATTACCCAGTACTACGAATTGTCGATTTTTTCGAAAATTGCCATATTCTTGGTCGGTGCGTTTTTTGTAATCAGAAAAAGTTTGCATCAAATCAAAGCACTGAGTATTTGAAAAAGAACATCGAAATAGCACTGACCATTTTTGTAACTCTATGTTACATTCGCTTTTTTGAGCCTGCCTTCATGAGTAATAGGTTATTGAACTATGGCCAGTTCTTAAGTGTTTTCATTGCCCTTATCTTAGGGGTGCCCAAAATGTTCAACTATCCCGCAAGATTCAAGTTTCCTATGATACTTCTGGTCTTTTCACTGGTTGTTTCCATATTCATGGCTATGTTCTACTGGGATCAAAGCCTTGAGCACACCTTACTTTCTACCTATGAACATCTTATCGTGGTTTTCTTTTTCTTTATCGCATCCTCGCAAATTACCATTCGTGATTTTGAAAGGATAATAATTGGCATGGGACTGATCTATTTGGCATTGTTCTTTGTTCAATACGTTTCTTTACCGGCCATTCTATTTGGAAAATCACATTGGGGATCCGACGAATTTGTTGAGCGTAGGGGTACCATACGATTCATTTTTCCAAGTGCAGGAATATTTTTCTTGATGAGTTTTATCTCATTTAACAAGCTTACACAAAAAGCCAAACCAATGTGGCTTTTCTTAAGCCTGAGCTTTTTGGGAATCTTTCTTCCTATCATTCAGGTTACACGTCAATTTATCGCCGCAACAGCATTAATCTTCGGCTATAATTTGATAAAGAGCATTAGCGCGGTAAACCGTGTTGTACTGCTCCTTGTTTTGGCCATAGGCGTTCAATTCGTTTTAAACAGTGATATAAAAGTAATTGAAGCCTTATTGGAACAAAGTAAATCAGATATTGCCGAGGGTTCGGACTACATCAGACTACAAGCTGCCGATTTTTTCCTCTTCGAATTTTCACCGAACTGGGTAACCGCGATTTTTGGAAATGGTATTCCATTGTGGAACCAATCAAACTATGGTGTCTATATTGCAATGCTTCAAAGCAAACATGGTTTCTTCCTTGAAGATGTAGGTATAATCGGTTACTATGCCCAAATCGGAATATTCGGTGTTTTTGCGTTCGCATTATTTTGGTTCTATTCCTTTTATTATGCCTTGCCTAGAGAATACCATTATTTGAAATACTACCTGTGGTTTTTACTTTTAACCGGGCTAACCTGGTATTCAATATACCATTATCATTATCTTTTGATTACCACAATGGTTTTGGGTATGTATCAAAAATTGAGTGAAACAAGTCAATTTGATGAAACAAACTAACAAAGAACACCATCCTCTGGTAAGCATTGCGATGCCCGTTTATAACGGTGAGCGTTTCATCACAGAGGCGATAGCATCCATTTTGAACCAGACGTACAAGAACATTGAACTACTCATAATCGACGATGGTTCTACCGATAATTCAATGGCACTGGTCGGCTCCTTTTCCGATGACCGCATCAGAATTTTTAAAAATGATAAGAACTGTGGCGTATCCTATACCCGAAATCGCGCATTGGATCTGGCAAAAGGCGAATATTTAGCCTGGATGGATTGCGATGATATAAGCTTGCCAAATAAAATTGAGCTTCAGGTCGCATTTATGGAACAACATGCAGACATTGGGGTATGTGGCACTTCTTATCTACGTTTTTATGGAAACGAAGTTTTCTATCAAGATGTACAAAAACAGAACCACGAAGAAATACGGGTCAATTTCGTTTTCAAACCCGCAACTATTTTCATGCCGACAGCCTTTATCAGAATGAACATTGTTCTGGAACACCATCTAAGATTCGATGAAAGCTTGGCGATGGCCGAAGACTACGATTATTTTCAACGCTTTTGCCAGATATCGAAAGCGTCGAACTTGACCGAGGTACTATTTCATTATCGCGATACGCCCAATAGTTTAACATATATTTTTGAGCATAAAAAGCATGACCGCTTTTTGCTGAAACAAAAAATTTACGCCAGAATTTTGAACGGCATGTCGATCAACACTTCGGAACAAGATTTGATCAACCATGAAAACTGTACCAATAGTGAAATGTTTACCGACTTTAAAACCTTCCGCCTATGCGCTGAACATTTGCGATCGATAGAAAAAGCAAACAGGAAATCGAAGCAATATGATCAAAAAATGATGAAAAAGGTGGTTAAAGAACAATTCTTTTTTATTGGCAAAAAAGCAGGCGGACTAGGCCTAAAAGCCCTTTTCTTTTACCTTAAAAAATCAATTCAATGGAATTTCTTCAACGGGCTGCCATCTCTTGCCAAGGTAGCTGTAAGATCCATTTTAAGGTATAAGGAGTATAATCTAAAAAATAGGGTGTTCAAGAAAACCGTTAACTAAAATCTCGAAAAAGCTAGTAATTCGGCCTATGAAGATTCTACATATTGAACGAAAGTTCATCGCCCCCACCGAAACGTTCATCGCCAATCAGATAAACGCCTTGTCGGGCACAAACGAAAATTATGTTTTTGCGACACAACGTATTGATAATCTCGCCGTAGTCGCCGATATCAGGGTTCCACCTGCGCTGCGGTTTTCTACAAAAATCCTCAGAAATAGCCACAAGGACTTTTTCGTCAAAGAAGAAAAACTGATTTCGCCCGACTTGATCCATGCCCACTTTATTTCCGACGCCTGTTTGTTCCATTCGTTCACTAAAAATCTTTCGATACCGAAAGTCTGTTCATGCTATGGTTACGATGTAACCGAAGTGCCCAAAAAGTTCAAGTATTTCTACAAACATTTTTATGATAAGGTGATTAAGGAATACGACTATTTTTTGGCGATGTCAGAAGATATGAAGCTTGATCTTTTAAAAATAGGGGTTCCTGAAAGTAAAATACGCATTCACTATCACGGCATTAACACCAAAAATTTCAATTTAAACAGAGATTATAGGCTAACCCATGATACCATCAACTTGTTGACCGTAGCTAGTTTAACCGAAAAAAAGGGGCATTTAACAGTTCTTGAAGCGCTCACAAAAGTTAAGAAAAACTGCCCTGACCTTAAGTTCAAGTACCATATGGTAGGTTCAGGACATTTAGAAAAAGAGCTTAAAACCTTTGTAAACCGCAATAATTTAAAAGACGAAGTTCATTTTCATGGGTTAGTGAAACACGGAGCCGGATTGAAAGAACTAATACAATCAGCAGATATATTCGTTCATCCGAGCACCAAAACACGCACGAACGACAAGGAAGGAATACCGGGCGCCCTTATCGAAGCAATGGCTTCAGGTCTCCCTGTAATTAGCACCTATCATGCCGGTATACCTGAAATAATCAAAACTGGGGTCAACGGAATATTGATACCTGAAAAAGATGCAACTCTATTGGCAAACTACGTGGTCGAATTATCAAAAAACCCCGAAAGAAGAAAGCTATTAGGAAGCGCAGCCCTAAACTATGCGAACGAAAATCTTGATTTTCTTATGAAAGCCGAAGCGCTCAAAGAAATATACCATACCTTGATAAGCACCAAATCACAATTAAAATGAAGGCCAAGAAAATAATATTAGTAAGTTCAAAAGGCGGACATTTTGCCCAGCTTCAAATGTTAGAAGAACTCTTTCTGAAATATGACTATTTGCTGCTCACCGAAGACTCCAAGTCAACCAGGCCTTTAAAGGAAAAATACAATATTGATTTTTTAAGATCAAGATCCGAAGGTAAAGGAAGGGGCATCTTGTTCTTTTGGATCTTAATAGTCAACTTTTTCTTGACCTTGAAGATTTTTATGAAACATTTTCCGAAAGTCATTATTACAACAGGTAGCCATACTGCTTTTCCGGTTTGCATTTTAGGCCGAATATTAGGCGTTAAAGTTGTTTATATAGTTTCGTACGCAAGGGTGACCACCCCCGAAAAGACCGCCAACCTTTTGCGCCCATTTGTGAACAAATACGTTGTTCAATGGCCTGAAATGAAAGAAAAATACCCTGGCTCTGAATATTTGGGAGGCATCTACTAAATGATAATTTATGATATTCGTAACATTAGGAACATTTCCAACACCGTTCACCAGACCCTTGATAGCGCTGGATGAGCTTTGTAAAAAAAATATCATAACCGAAAATGTTATCGTGCAAAGCGGCTATACACCTTTCGAAAGTGATCATCTTGATATGAAACCTTTTGTCACGCCACAAGAAATGCATGATTATATTGAAAAATCAAGATTGGTGATAACCCATGCAGGTACAGGTTCTTTGGTACAACCCGTAAAAATGGGCAAATTGGTTATTGCCATTCCAAGACTATTCGAAAAAAATGAACATGTTGACGACCATCAACTGGAGATTTTCAACAAATTCGTTGAATTCGAGTACGTATATCCTTGGAATGCAGATGATGACCTAGAAGATATTCTGAAAAAAGTAGAAAACTTTACGCCGAAAAAATTCATCTCGACACGAAAAAAATTACTGGATTACCTTGAGCTTTACATTGATTCGGTTTAAATCAAATTCTTTAAGAATGGTTTATACAGTAATCTGGTAAAATCTTAAGCTAGTTGTTGTACACCTTTTCAACGAGCACCTGGCGATATCTTGTTTCGAGCTCCTTTTTATAAAGGTCCGACCCTATGGTTTCGGTCATTTGTTTAAAAAGACCTTGAGAAGAGAACCCGATGACCTTTAATGCTAGGTCATTTTTATCGATCTCGCAGACCATACCGTTCTTTCCATCGGTAATATACTCTTTAAGTCCGCCCGCCGTAGTTACCAAAACGGGCCTGTCTAAAGCAATAGCGGTCATGACCACACCGCTTTGCGAGGCGTCCAAATAGGGGCAAACGATCAGGTGCGAACCCAAAATGATCTCAACGAGTTCACTGTTCGAAAGATGCCTTTGCACTATGGTCAACCTATCTTTGTTCTGCACTTTTTGAAAATCAGGCACGTAGCCCCCGAATGATTTACCGGCAATTACAAATTCAATATCTGGCAGTGTTTTGTGGACTATGTTTATGGCCTCTATGAAAAGGTCGATACCCTTGTATTTAGAAACCCTACCAACAAAAGAAATTGTGTTTGTTCGACCATGCGGCGATGCACCGTTCATATAGTTTCTATAGAAACTAAAGGGTAATAAACATGAACTGACCACTTCTTTTTTTGACCTTAAGCGTTCTTGAAGCAGTTTTTTGCTAAACTCAGAAAACGTTACGAATTTTGAACACCATCGATAAAGACAACGCTCAATGAAAGTACTAATACTATCTTCTTCGCCTGTATGGGGTTTTGCATCGTGAACGTTCAATATGATTTTTCGGCGGTTCGCGAACAAGAAGGGTAACTGAACTATTTGCCGGTTAATATAACTATCAAAATGAATGAATTGCGGCTTTAGATGGCGAATATGAGCATTGAACTTCCTAGTCACGAAAAACGCTCTTTTGAGACTCTCTTCTTGGAAAATCAAAAAGTTAACAGTTTTACAATGTTCGAAATAAGGTTCAAGTAATTCTAACTTCCATTCCACTTTAATTTCATTAAAGTCAACAATCGCCGGGTAATTCTTTAAATTCACGTGCCTTAGGTCGATAATGTTCTTGAACAACTGCTTTGGGGCCAATGTGATGACCACGTTGAAATTCGTAAATTGAGTGCTTGCCAACTTAATATGCTCCATGGCACCGTCTAGATACGAGATATGAGTTGCGAAAACAATTGAAGGTTGTTCCAAAATTATGCTTATTGGTTGATTTGATCCTTTAATTCATCCATTAACTTGGTCGTGTTCAACTCGCGGCCGCAACTGTTCAAATGATACCATTGATTGTACCAATATTCATCTTGATATATGGCATCGTCGAAGTCGTTCAAAAAAACGAAGTTCGAACTTAAAAAGTTGATCCTTGCTTGATCTACATAAAATTCAGCTTCCTTTACGGCCGGAAATCGAAACCAAATTCGCGATTGAAACGAGCTATTCAAAAACCTATGTATCGCCAACAGATATTCCTCATCGAAACCAGTACTTGAAATATCGAATTGGCCATCCAGCTTTTTGCACTCTAGAAAATCGGGCAGCACATCAGACTCGGTATTCGGATAAAATTTAACTGCCCCATCGTCAAGGCCGTAAGATTCCTTTTCCAACAATAGTTTATAACTATCACTGGTTTTAATGTTCAATACCGATCCTATGAACCCGAATGGAAAGTCTACCAAGGCATTTTTGATCATATTCGCAGAAAAGCCTTTTTTACCGCTGCTTCCCAACGGAATCAACTTATCGGGTTCATACAGGCTATGGGGTAGGCAAAATACCAGTATATCATCTTTCTTGGGGTTGAGCTTTTTTAGCTTGTACACGGTCGCGTATAGTCCGCTAGGTTCGTTGAGATTGCACCCGACCACATCGTAACCATCAAAACTTGCGTTCAGTTTCTGGTAGTCATAGTTGAAATCGAGATTTGAAGAACCCACTAATATTATTCTACTTTTGTTGGAATCGACTCCGTAAAAGTTCGAAGAATCAATTGGGTTCAAATTTTTAACCACCAATGCAACCTGCAATAGCTTCAAAAGCAACAGTATAGAAAAGAAAACAGTAACTCTAATCAAAAATTTTGACATGCTCTAAAAATCAAAATATATGAACTCTTGCGAAGTTGAGTTGCTGAAGTTATCCAAAATCAAAACCGCCAAGACCAAATAAAACCCCCACTTTATGGGTTTTGATAATCTGTCGTCAAGATCTATCGGATTTTCTCTGCTTCTACCCAACCACTCTATAACCAGAAATATAATTAAATAAATAACCAATAGCCAAACCTTCTTGGTAAAGACAAAATCGATTGCAGAACTGTGCAAACTAAAAATTCGGTACAAAATTTCAAGTGCCTGGCCAAGGGTCTGGGATCGAAAGAATATCCAGGCAATTACGGTAAGCGCGAAAGTCCATAGCATTGGTAAAACCTCTTTAATACCTGCGAGCAGTTTACCATCACCAATAATAGTTACATTTTGTCTGTTTTTTCCGAGCAGCAACAGTGGCATAAAATAAAGAGCATTCAAAGCCCCCCAAGTGATGAAGGTCCAGTTGGCCCCGTGCCATAAACCGCTCACAATAAATATGATGAACGTATTTCTGATCTTCTTTAATAAGGATCCCCTACTACCCCCTAAAGGAATGTATACATAATCTCTAAACCATGTCGATAACGATATGTGCCAACGGCGCCAGAATTCGGCTATATCTCTGGAGAAATAAGGAAAAGCAAAGTTCCTCATCAGGTTAAAACCAAATAATCTGGCAGTACCTATGGCGATATCGCTATACCCTGAAAAATCGCCATAAATTTGAAAGGTAAAAAAAAGAGCCCCCAAAATAAGACTGTAGCCATTGTAATCAAGGTGGTTATTGAAGATTGCATTGGCAAAAACAGCGCAATTATCAGCGATTACTATTTTTTTAAAAAATCCCCACAGCATTAGTTGTAGCCCGCTTTTGGCAAAACCGTAATCAAATACCTTTCGCTTTGAAAACTGTGGTAATAGATTTTTGGCCCTTTCAATAGGGCCCGCAACCAATTGGGGAAAAAAGCTCACATAGGTAGCGAAGGAAACTAAACTTTCTTCGGCCTTTAGTTCTTTCCTATATACATCTATGGTATAGCTCAGGGTTTGGAAAGTATAAAAGCTTATCCCTACGGGCAAAATTATATTCAATCTACTTGATTCGATATGATGGCCAAAGAACGTAAACGCTTCACTGAACGATTCAATGAAAAAATTGAAATATTTGAAGTAGAACAAGACCCCTAAATTGACTGTAAGGCTTGCAAAAAGCAATAGCTTGGAATGTTTTTGATTGTTAGATTTCTCAATTTGCAAACCAATAAAATAATCAACCATGGTACTCAAAAGGATAAGGAAGAGAAATCGCCAATCCCACCATCCATAGAAAAAATAGCTTGCAACGAGCAAAAATGAATTTTGAACTAGAATGGCCCCTTTGTTGAGTATCCAATAAACCGCAAACACAACAAAAAGAAAAATTCCGAATTCAAGAGAATTAAAAAGCATAGGGGGAACTTTTTATCTAATTTGAAAATAGCGATGTTTTAAAAAAAATTCCGGTATGGGATAATCAACACTAAAAGTTTCATTTTAGGTTAAAAACGGACTAAGCCCTATCAATTTTGCAAAGCGGCACCCTGTTATTTGCATTCCCGTTTTTGGTATGCTCTTTAAAATTAGACAATTACGAAATAAGCTTATCACGAATTTAAAACCATTACTTTTTCGCGTTCAACATTACTTTATCGCTTTGGGCGTAAATGTATTGTAATTAAATAATATCCAAAAAGAGTTTCTTGACAATCGGACGATACGTATAAGAATTCGATAAAACACTTCGTCATTCTTCTTTTGAAGCTAGTGGAAATATCAACCAGTATAGAATTAAGAGTTCTTCTGGTAACTTCAAACAGAATATAGATCCTTGATTCACCTAAGAATACAAACTCATAAATCAATGCTGAACGTTCCATTTAAATATTTCATGAAGGCTGAATCGCATTTAAAATTGGCCCTTTAAACGATTATTTTTATCACTAAAGCTAAAATGACCCCATATTTATCCACATCAATTAATTTATGGTAATTTTACCCCTACACGAAACCATTTTGAAACGATTACAATGAGCATAACATCTTTTTCTTCTAAAATCAAACCCCTTTTTTTATCTGAATTTTACAAAAAGAACCATAAAAAATTAGCTGTAGGTACCGCCTTATGTTACCTGCTGGTATTATCATCTTGCGGCAATGCTAAAAATGCCGTTTACTTCGATGAAAATTCGTCAAGTGCGTTTATCGGAAACGTTAGTAGCCTTGAGCCCGTCATTCAAAAAAACGACTTGCTTAGTATTGCTGTCAGCAGCGCCAGTTTGGAGGCAGCCGATCTTTTTAACCAACAAAATGATGCAGCGATCAGATTATCAGGTAACTCTGGGCCGCTAAGCCAGGTTACCGGTTACCTTGTTGATCAAGATGGGTTCGTAAATTTTCCGGTTCTAGGAAATATTCAAGTGGCCGGCAGAACAAAAAAAGATGTTAGAGAAGAAATTACCGCCATGTTAATCGATAAAAAACTATTGATCGAACCCATTGTCGACATTCGTTATTTAAACTACAAGGTAACCATACTTGGAGAAGTTAAAAATCCCTCATCCTTGACGATACCCAACGAAAAAGTTTCATTATTAGAGGCTTTGGGTCTCGTAGGCGACATCACTATTTATGGTAGAAGAGATAATATTACCCTGATCCGCGATGAAGATGGTGTAAAGCGTATTCGTAAAATCGACTTGACCACCAATGAAATTTTTAATTCACCTTACTATTATTTAAAATCCAATGATATTGTATACGTGCAGCCTAACAAGGGCAGAATTGCCAGTGCCAGTGAATCAAAAACATGGATCCCGGTGATCTTAAGTACGATATCGCTCGCCGTAATAACCATTGTTACGATTAACAACAGACCGCAATAGAGGCTATTTTTATAGAAATAACTTTGTAACCGGAACTAAATCAGTAAGTTAGATTTTACAATTTTAGGCTATGCGTCATTCAAAATCTGGAAGGTAAAGTTCAGGTCGCTTAATGACACTATTCAAAACCCACGGTTGTACGGACTGGTTCTCAAAACCTACTTAATTCAATTATACGTTCTAAGCCGCATGTTATGACAGATATAAAGTATATTTTAAGAGTCTTTAGTATTGTGTGTTTCCAAGAAAACAAGGTTAAAACAACTCAGTAAGAAATTATATCCATTCAATGCGATGGCTTTAAATTTTATCAGCTTTTGAATTAATTAGAGAGAAATGTCAAACGCACGAAAACACAGATCAGTAAAAGACAACCTGTACAATCTATTGATTAACAGGTTCCTTCCTTTTTGGCCCCTTCTAGTTGCATTTGTAATTGCGAGTATGGCGGTGGCATCGGTGTACATTTTTTTATCCAAAACCTACTATGAATCTTCGGCGGCACTTCTTATCAATGATGAGGAAAAAGGAGTCGACGATTCTGAAATGATAGAATCAATCAACTACTTCAAAACAAAAAAAATAGTTGAGAACGAGTTGGAAGTTCTCAGCTCAAGGGAAATAATCAATTCCGTTGTTGAGCGATTGGCATTATACGCCCCACTATTCGAAGAAAGCGGATTTCGCACCAGAAACGCCTATCATACTTCCCCTATACGTGTTTACCTTAAAGACCCTAACGACATCAAGAACTACAACCCCGCTAACAAGCAAAAGTTTACTTTTGATGAGAAAAATAGCACCGTCATTATTGAAAATGAAAGTTATCCACTTGACCAATGGGTTATAAATCCTCTTGGCAAAAGTGACATCAAATTTACCCTTAACCCCAAACAAAAGCAGTCAGGCGATGGGCCATTTTATTTTACCCTGGTTGACCCCAGAATCGTCACCTCAACAATTCAAGAAAATCTTTCCGCAAGTGCTTCGAGCAAACTTTCTACGGTAGTACGTTTGAAATATAAAAATGAACTACCCGAACTTGGTGAAGATATCCTTACGGAATTGATAGAGGTCTATAAATCAGCTGCCGTGGGCGATAGAACTGAAATCGCCTCGAATACACTCACATTCATAGAAAGTAGAATAACCGAAGTTGGCAAGCAGCTAGAAGATGTCGAAAAGGAACTTGAAATTTATCGCGCCGAAGAAGGCGTGATCAACCTTAGCCAACAGGGTACTTTGTACCTGAATAACGTAGGCGAATATGATAGGCGCCTTACCGATATCGACATTCAGTTATCGGTTCTTAACAACGTTAGTAGGTACGTGCGCTCTAAAGAAACAAGATCGGGAATTGTACCTTCAACGCTAGGTCTTAATGATCCCATTTTGTCACAGCTTATTCAAGACCTATATGAGGCTGAAATAGAATACGAAAAAATAAAGAAGACAACGGGTGAAAACAACCCGATACTTGTGGCCATTCAAAATAGGATAGATAAAATTCGGCCCAGTATCATTGAAAATGTTCAAAACCAGCGAGCCACTTTATCTGTTAGTCGGGGCAATCTTTCTGCTAGTAGCAACAGATATGGCGAAGCCCTGCAAGTTTTACCCGAACAAGAACGTAAGCTTATTGAAATAACCAGGAGAAAAACAAGCATCTTGAGTCTTTTTGATTATTTGGTTCAAAAGCGCGAAGAAACCGCGCTCTCATCCGCTCCAACGATAAGCGATGCCAAACTTATTGAAGCACCCCAATCAACACTAAAACCAATAAGTCCGAAGAAATCACTTATCTATCTTTTGGCAATCTGTTTGTCGTTGGGGCTTGGTATTTCTATCATAGGAGGGCGTGAAATGATCTCATCTAACATATTGTTCCGCTCTGATCTAGAAAATCTCATTGATTTACCTGTTGCAGGTGAATTGGCCTATGTTGAACAAGAACCGTTACGACAAGAAAAAAAGAGCGATAAATCTAAAAACCTCATTTCTAGAATAAAAAAACTGGTTTTATCTTATCTTGACAAGCTAAAACCGTCGATAAAGCGAAAGCAAGGTCTTTTAACAAACCATAACGACGATATTTTCATTACCGACCAATTTCGCCAAATATTATCCTACCTTGGGTTTTACAATAGAAACCGAAGTATCAAAAAATTAATGATAACATCTAGCATTCAAGGCGAGGGCAAGAGTTATGTTAGTTCGAATCTGGCGCAAACATTGGCATTCTTAGGAAAGAAAACGGCCCTTGTTGATATGGACCTAAGAAACCAACAAGTCTCGACGATCTTCAACCTAGAAAAAGAAAAAGGAATTAGTGAGTACTTAAAAGGGCAAACATCCTATGGTAGTCTGCTTAAAAAAATAGGAACTACCGAACTTTATGTGCTTCCTGCCGGTTCAAAAGCCATTAATTCTTCAGAATTAATGACGAACGAAAATCTTGATCTATTGTTTCGGTCTTTAGAGGCCGATTTTGATTATATCCTACTCGATACCCCACCGATCAATATGGTCAGCGATGCACAGACACTCAATGATTTCTGCGATAAAACACTATTGATAGTTCGGCACGCTTTTACACCAAAGTTTGTTTTGGAGCATCTTGATGAAAAAGTAGAGGCAAAAGGCCTCAGAAATTGCGCTGTTGTTTTTAACGGAGTCAAAAATAGGGGAATGGTCAGCTACAACTATGGATATGGGTATGGGTATGAAGTTCCGATTGCATATCATTTGAGTGTAGTAGAGGAGGTTTCCACAAAACGATCTTCATAGTTTGTGGGCGTAAGTATTTATTTTGTTCATGTATAGTGGAAAGAACCTATATTTTTCTATGATAAGTACACCGTAAGAAAACGAAATACCTTTCCGGTCGCTATGCTGAAACACTTAATTCTTTTAGGGCTAAAGCAGAACTTTCTCTAGGAAGGTTCTGTCAAGGTCAACATATTTGGCTACTTTTACCTGTAAATCATTCGATTTAGATGAGAAAAAAGTTTTTTAGAAGAATGGGCTGGCTTATGGCCATACCCCCACTTATTATTCTGCTGAGTAACCTCATCATAAATTCTTCAACCCAAGGAAAAACATTCTCTAATATTGAAGAAGTACCTGCGAATCGGGTGGGATTGGTACTCGGAACGTCAAATAAATTGGTAGGGGGACAACCGAATCCGTATTACAGCTATCGGATCCACGCGGCACTGGCCCTATTCAAGGCGAA
>JBHJNU010000073.1:0-45636 GCA_050330515.1 Flavobacteriaceae bacterium
GCGCCTACAAATCGTAAATACCGATATCTTTACGTTTTAATTGCCCCACGATTTATCCATGGACCCATACGCAGCGCTTCGTTTTAAAGAATTCAATATATTTCTCGCTGTCCGCTTTGCAATGGTCTTTGCCTGGAGTATGCAGTTCATCGTCATTGAATGGCAAGTATATTCGATGACAAAAGATCCTTGGTCTTTAGCAATGGTTGGCCTTATGGAGTTCGTTCCCGCAGTAGGTATGGCACTTTTTGCGGGCCATATCGTAGATCAGAATGAAAAACGCAATCTACTAATCAAATGTATCGTGGGGTTTTCCATAATCAGTTTCGGTTTGTTTCTTTTAAGTGGTACCTATGCGACAACGAATTTTACCAAAAGCACAGTTCTTTATACGATTTATTTGTTGGTCTTTTTTGGTGGATTGGTACGGGCGTTTATAGGGCCAACTATTTTCTCTCTGATTGCATTGATCGTGCCAAAGAAGATTTATCCCAATGCGGCTACCTGGAGCAGTACCACCTGGCAAATGGCGTCGGTTTTGGGTCCGGCTTTAGCAGGATTTTCTATAGGTTTTATAGGGGTGCACTGGTCAATGTGCCTGATTTTCGGTTTTTCGGTACTCGCTTTAATTTTACTGCTACGAATTTCTAGGAAACCGATACTAAATCCTAAAATCGGCGAACCGGTGTTTCAAAGTTTGAAAGAAGGGTTGCGTTTTGTTTTTAATAGCAAAGCTATTTTTGGGGCATTGACCTTAGATATGATCGCGGTGCTTTTCGGAGGTGCAGTTGCCTTACTGCCTATTTTTGCGCAAGATATTCTACATGTTGGTGCCGAGGGTTTCGGGGTTTTGCGTGCGGCACCTGCGGTAGGGGCAGCAATTACCATGGTGGGATCAACTCGCTTTCCTTTACATAGAAATGCGGGCAAGAAGTTGCTTTTGTCCGTTTTTGCTTTTGGTGTTTGTATGATCGTTTTCGGACTTTCAACCTACTTCTGGCTTTCGGTAATCGCCCTGTTTTTAAGTGGCGCGGTAGATGGCGTTTCTATGGTGATCAGGCAAACGATTCTGCAATTGAAGACACCGGATCATATGCGCGGCCGGGTGGCCTCGGTCAATTCAATGTTCGTAGGTTCTTCAAACGAACTTGGTGCATTTGAGAGTGGTGCGACGGCAAAGTTAATGGGTACCGTTACCGCTGTGGTTTTTGGCGGAACTATGACGCTGCTGACGGTTGGAATTTTCGCAATGGCCTCTCCAAGTTTTAGAAAATTAGATTTAAAAAAAGATGTCGAGGAGCACGATGCTAGTGCTCAGTAAAATATTTTTCCAAAGAAAGCACCGTACCATCAAATACGGCGAAGGTATAGTAATTGACCCAATCACCAAGATTGGTATATCTTGATCTTCCATTCAAATCGATTTCTAAAGGAAGATGTCGGTGCCCGAATATAAAATGATCGTAGTGCCGGGTTTGTAATTTTCGTTTTGCGTACTGTACGAGCCATTCGTTATCCTCCCCTAAAAATTTGGCGTCCTCATCGCCGGAAATCAATTTGTTCTTTACCGAAAAATACCGCGCCAAGCGCACCCCAAGATCAGGGTGCAACCAGCGATAGAACCATTTTGATACAGGATTCGTAAAGACCTTTTTCATTCGTTTATAACCTTTGTCATGAGGCCCTAGCCCATCACCATGACCTATAAAAAAAGTAAGCCCGTTCATTTCGTATTGCTGTGGCTGGTGAAAAACAGGAATTGCAAGTTCTTCCTCAAAATAACCGTTCATCCAAAGGTCATGGTTACCAACGAAATAAAAAATGGGAATACCCGAATCGGAGATTTCGGCCAATTTGCCCAATGTTCTGGTAAACCCTTTGGGCACTACGGTTTTGTATTCCATCCAAAAGTCGAAAAGGTCACCTAACAGAAAAATGGCCGCGGCATCATGTTTGATTTCATCTAGCCAGGCGACGAACTTTTTTTCGCGCGGGCGGCTTGCTTCCATAGTAGGGGCGCCTAAGTGGTTGTCACTTGCAAAGTAGACTTTTTTACCTGGAGGAATGTTGATGGTTGTCATGGAAAACAAATATACATAAAAAGGCCCCTAGGCGTTGAATGGGGCATTATTTATGAAACCAGATCCTAGGCTAAAATAAAATTTCACCTTTGGCAAATCATCGGCTTTAGTTTTCTGAGGCGAACCACTCTGCAAAAGAGGTATCTGTTTCTTGTAGCTTTAACGAATGCAGTTGTATGCCAACCGGAAGTCTGGCTTTTATCTTGGCCGCAAAATCGATGACCATGTTTTCGCTTGTAGGTTGATAATCGGCCAAGATTACATTGTGTCCCCGCTCCATCAATTCTTTGGCAAGTTCAACATGGGGGGTATTCTTATTAAATACCGTTGCATGGTCGAAGATGTCAACAATTTCTTCTTTTACTATTTTTTTCAGGTCACCGAAATCGATGACCATACCCAATTTCACATGCCCGGTATCGGTAATGGGGTTGCCGATCACGGTCACCGATAGTTTATAGCTATGCCCATGTACGTTTCTACACTTGCCGTCATAACCATATAGGGCATGACCTGTTTCAAAATTGAATTGCTTGGTAATTCGTATGTTGCCCATGTTCTCCTGTTGATAGGCAAAGGTAACTATTCTTTAAAACCATTGCCAGAGAATATGGCTAGTTGGCAATAACAATATCCGTATTGCCTTTTATAAGCCCCACATGGCAACAATCGGCCCCAACGGTAAATTCTTCGTTCACCACCGCAGTGCCGGCAATGAACCCTTGGAACAACACCTCAAGCGACTGGTTTTGGTATTTCTGTAAGTTTTCGTCACCGAACAAGGGGTAAGATCCGGCTTCGATGGCCATTTCCCATTCAAAAGGTTCGAGCTGACGGGTAATGTCTTCGTTGTTCTTCAAATCGGTGACCGAGATACTATCTAATGGTACTTTTATGCCATCACTATTAGAAACCGTTACCATCACGGTCCTAAATTCCATAGTACAGGCTACGTTGTCACAAGACGCAGAATTATCGGCATCTTGAACGAGCTTCGTACAGCCTATAGCCATTATTGCCAAAATTAAAAGAGCACTGGTAGTTTTCATTTGTTAACGTTTTTTACATTAGATGGGAAAACTGAAAAAAGGTTGCGTTGGTCTTTATCTTTTAAATCTGCGTTGAGAACGGGCGCGGTTTATTAAATAAACAACAACGACTAAAAGTGCCAAAATAGGAAAGACAAGGTCTCCGTTGAGAAAATTAAGCATAGCTATTATACTGTTTTAAAAAGAAGAACGGTCTGTTAATAGGATTAGTATTTTTTGAATTTGGCCAATGCACTTTTGGTAAATTCTGAGAGCACTAATTCGCCTGTTATGGCGGCTCTTTCCACTAGCAGGGCATGCCAGTGTGAAGTGCCTTCCCAAAGTACTTTTTTCCATTCTTGTAAGGCCTGTGGATTGTATAAAGCAAGTTTATGAGCAAAGAACTCCAGCTCTTTGTCCAGTTCCTTGACAGAGTCGAAGACCTTTGAAAATAGCCCTTTTTCTTGAGCCCAGTAGGCATTTTTCCATTCGGTTGGTGCTAATGACAATTCTGATATGGCTGCCTTGCCTATTTTTCGCTCCACGGCCGGGCCAATTACCAAGGGAGCGATACCGATCGTAAGCTCAGACAACCTAATGGCTGCATCAACCGTAGCAAAAACATAATCTCAGGCAGAAGCTAAGCCCACCCCTCCTCCAACGGCCTTGCCTTGTACCCGCCCTATAATAACTTTTTTAGAGGTACGCATGGCATTGATGACATGGGCGAAGCCACTAAAGAAAACCTTACCTTCTTCTAAACTTGATACGGCCATCAGCTCTTCAAAGGAAGCCCCTGCACAAAAGGCACCATCGCCTTCTGATCGTAGAACAATTACCGTAATTGCTTCATGTTCAGAAAGCCTTTCAAGTTCTTGCGTCAAACGATCCAAAAGCTCGGCCACAAAGGAATTACTTGCCGGATGGCCAAATTCGACTGTGGCTACCTTGCCATCGATTTTGGTGTAAAGACTTCCGTTTGCTCTATCTGTTGCCATTGCTACTGCTTTAAAAGGTTAATGATTAAAAAGGAAAGAGGATTTAAATGCGAAAAGTTTAAACCTGTTCGACATTCAAAATTACCCATTTTGTAGTAATGGCCGAAACTTTGTTCGAAACTTCACTACCAGGGCGATCGCTCGAATAGACATCCAAATAGTGAAGGCTATCCAAATGCCGTACAGTCCCCAATCGTAATATTTTCCTAAGTACAAAACGGGTACAAAACCGAAAAAAGTGGCCATTACCAAAAGGTTCCTTAAGAATTTCATTTCACCCAGGCCCTTGAAAAGTCCGTCTAAAACAAAAGCGACCGTATTAATAGGCATTGCGATCAAAAGTATGAAAAATATACTCTTGAAGCTTTCAAGTACCTCGTTGTCATTGGTAAACAAGGCTCCTATTTGACCGTAAAGGAGAAACCCAAGTAGAAGCATCACAATGCTAACTGCCAAACCGTAGCGTACGACCTTTTTGGTCAATGCCCAGAGGGTACCATAGTCTTTTGCGCCCAAAAGCCTTCCGCCCATGACATTGCCAGCAGTACCGTACCCATCAATAAAAAATGCGGCGAACAGCCAAAGGTTAACTGCTATAGTATGTGCTCCAATGAAATTATTGCCTAAAGCGGCCGCCTCCCTTACCGATAGGATCAAAGCGGTGTTGAGCGCGAAAGAACGTACAAAAAGATTAAGGCTCATACCTATCAACCTGCCAAGTTCAGGATGAACCGGTAGTTGAAGTTTTAAGGAGACGTTAGTTTTTGTAATCAGCAGTACAAAAGCCAAAAGTGCCATAATCGCCTGGGAAATAAAACTGGCCCACGCAGCCCCCTCTAAATGCATTGCGGGTACAAGGTTATCAATGCCATATACAAGGGCGAAGTCGAGCACTGCGTTCAAAAGCGCCCCGGTAATGGCGATGATCATGGGCCAAAAGGTATTTTGTAGTCCTTTGAAAATTCCGAAAATCGCAAAGGTGAAGAGGGTGAGTGGAAAGCCCCATATTCGTATAGCATAGTATGACACACAAAAATCCAATATTTTACCGGTGGCCTTCATCATTATAAAAATTTCCTCAATGAAGAAAATGGTAGAAAGTAGCACAACAAGACTAATCGCAATATTGAAAAAAATAGCTTGAGATGGTAAAGACCCCACCTCGTTCAACCGCCCGGCACCTAAATACTGTGACATTATCGCCGATATGGCACTTTGCGTTTGGGCCAATACCCATATCAACAAAGACAAAAAAGAACCCACAATACCTGCTGCCGCCAATGATTCGAGTCCATCTACGGGTATATTGCCAACAATCGCGGCATCGGTAAGCGATAGAATAGGTTCAGAAATTCCCGCTATAGTGGCGGGAATGGCTATTCGGTTGATATTTTTTAATGTTATAGAGGTAGACACACAGTAGGGTTAAAGCACTAATTCATAACAGTGAAAAGGATATTCGCTCTGCCTTGGAAAGTAGATATCTTCCAATTTCTGATAACCCCTAGCCTCATAAAAACGTTGGTTGCGTATGTTTTTACTGAAGGTATCAAGACGAACCGAAGCAAAGTTGCTTTCTTTGGATAGATTTTCGGCGAAATCCATCAATTGTCGGGCATAGCCCTTACCTTGATGGTCAGGATGCACTCCCAATCGATGAATATAGGTGTGGTTCGTTGTAGGCAGTAGCCATTTCACGGCTTTGTATTCTTCATCCATTAGGGTCGAGACGACCACTGAGCCTATGATTTTATCTTCGATTTCTAAAACAAAAAGTTCGTTGCGGGCAATATCCTTCTCAAAAGCCTCGCATGACGGATAAATATCGTTCCATTGGTAAATGCCATTTTTGACCATTGCTTCGGCACAGGCCCTTGTCATGAGCAGAATGTCGGGTATTTCCAATATCTTTGCGTGTCGAATCATATTTTAGGTTCAATTAAATTGTAAATTTAGAGGAATAATCAACAATACTTAAGTGATGAAAAATATTCTTGTTCCCATAGGCACAAATCCTGAAAGTCATGCAATACTGCAGTATGCGGTAGATTTTGGAGTTGAATTCTCGGCAGTTATTTATGTCATGGAAGTTTTTAGTGTTTCGGCAAAAACCGGAAATCTGGGCAATGTCACCGAAAAAGTAGCTGAAAGTAGCAAGGAAAGGTTGCGGGAAATCATTTCTAGGGTAGACCCAAAGAACCTTACCATAAAGATCGCAACGTATAATGGTGATATTGTAGATGGGCTAAAGGAGCTTAACAGGGAATTGGGTATCGATCTGATCGTACTTTCTCCAAGAAGCAATGATGTCAATGAGGAAGTTTATTTAGGGAATACATCGGGTAGAATTGTTAAAAGAACCAACATGCCGGCTTTGATCGTTCCGAAAGGAAGCGTCTTTGAACCGTATAAGAACATTTTGACCGCCTTCAAGTCGGGCGTTTTGAAGCGAAAGCGTATTCTTGGGGCCTTGGAGACCATTAAGAACAAGTTTGGTTCTAAGGTAAATCTCCTTTTGGTAAAAACCCCGGGGTATTCAGATGAAGATCTGAAAATCAATACAGCTTTGATGGACATAAGTTCTCAACTGACCATTACTCAAAACCAAACTACCTATTTGGGGGTGCTGGAACATTTTCAGTCTCAGCATCCTGATTTATTGGTGGTATTCAGAAGAAAACGCGGATTTTTCAATAATCTTTGGGAAAAGAATACAATTTTAAAATCAGAGTTCTATTCACCAGTGCCGGTGTTGGTGCTTAGTGTCAAGAAAGATTGATCTGAATTTTGATAGGTTGCCAAAAAGTATTTCCTTTGGAGCCTGAAAAAAAGGGGGGATTAGCTCAGCTGGCTAGAGCGCTTGCCTGGCAGGCAAGAGGTCACCGGTTCGACTCCGGTATTCTCCACGAAACCATCGGCTTTTCGGCCGATGGTTTTTTGCTTTTAAGAAAATAATAACTTGATTGTTTTCGCCTTTAAAGACCGGAGTGGTAATTTCGAGAAAAATAATAACATGCAAGATTTAAACGGTAAAGTAGCCTACATCACTGGAGGTTCAAAAGGGATAGGACTAGGGGTCGCAAAAAAACTGATAGGTGTTGGAATGAAGGTCGCTATCAGTGGTAGAACTTTAGGAACGGTTGAAAAAGCGGCCGCAAAACTAGTAGATTCTTCCAAGGTATTGGCTTTAGAATCTGATGTTACTTTACTGGCAGATGAGAAAAGGGCCGTTGAACAGATCATGAATAAATGGGGGCGATTAGATGTAGTTCTTGCCAATGCCGGCGTAGGCCATTTCGCGCCAATTGACCAACTCTCGGAAACGCAATGGAATAGCATGATCAACACCAATCTGAATGGTGTTTTCCATACGTTGAAAGCCTCCGTTGAAGCTTTGAAGAAATCGGAGGGATACTATATCACCTTGGCGAGTTTAGCAGGCACCAATTTCTTTGAAACAGCGGCAGGGTACAATGCCACCAAATTCGGCGTTGTTGGTTTTACTCAAGCGGTGATGCTTGATTTAAGAAAATATGGGATCAAGGTCTCTACCATTATGCCAGGATCGGTTGCTACTCACTTCAACGATCATGAGCCTTCGGATAAGGATGCTTGGAAAATTCAACCAGAGGATATCGGAGAATTGGTTTGGGATCTTCTGAAAATGAACCCAAGAACACTTCCCAGTAAAATTGAGGTGAGACCCACTAGACCGGATCTCAAGTAAATCACACTTCTTTTTCTAGTAACGGGATATTAGGATCACAAATTTCTTGAATCAGTTTTTTTAGAATTTGGGTAAAGTGTGCTCGCGTATCTTGCGTTATGGTGTGATCTTTTTTTGCCTTTCCTCCACGTTTATCCTTGAGGGCGAATTTAAGAAGGCCTCCTTTGAGATTTTTGAAAGATATAATGCCTGATTCCAATGTTGATAAAGGGTGGTCTTCGCAATACATTAGGGCATAACATAATAATTGGAATGCCTTGTTGTAGTTGTAATCAATGATTTCTTCAAAATTGACGATTTCAACATGTTTGGTTTCTACTTTTCCTGTTTTGTAGTCGATGATACGTAACACGCCATCGCAAATGTCAACACGGTCTAATTTTCCTTTTAAAACTACAGGAAATTCAACCTCTGGCAGGTCAAGGGTAATTTTAAGCTTTTGTTCAAGGGAAAGGAGCTTGACCTCGTGTTTTTTTAAATCTTCAATTTCTAGGTCGATGAAGTTTTCTACATAACGCACTACTACATTGTAGGCGATCAGATTTTTCCCAAAACTGATATCACCCCCACCATAATTTTTCAAAAAATGCGATCGTACCTTGTGTTGAATTTGAGGCTTTAGTTGCTTTAATTTGGCTTCTGTAATAAATGAACCAATGAACGATGTATACAGTTCTTCAAGGGTATCATGAACTATAGTGCCGAAAGTATTGGCCGCAACGGTCTCTTCAACCTCTATCATATCGTCTAAAGCGAGTAGGTTTCTTTTGTAAAAATCTAACGGGTTTCTAAGGTAGTTGCTTAAAGAAGTTGGAGAGAAACCACGGGCTGCATGTGTTTTTATCAATGCCATGAGTTCAGTACTCTTGACAATGCTTTTCAGTACTTTCGTATTCGGCACGATCGAAGGTGTTGCTACCTTATTAACGATTTGACCGATCTTATTGATGTCGGTCAACAGCTGGGCAATCAACCGGCTTTTTTCGCCACCTTCTAAAACGTCGGCTTCGGTGTTGTAAAGAATATGGATGTTTTTGGCCCGTTGCAGTAGGCGGTAAAAGTGATAGGTGTAAACCGCATCTTTTTCTTTGTAGGTTGGTAGTCCGAAACTGGTTTTCAAGTCGAATGGGATAAAGGAACTATTGGATTTTCCGGAAGGCAATATTCCCTCGTTCACAGAGGTTAGTATAACGGTTTCAAAGTCAAGGTTGCGACTCTCTAGCATTCCCATAATTTGTAGGCCCTCTAAGGGGTCTCCTCGAAAATCTACGGTTTCTGAGGCCAATAGCTCGTTATATAGCCCTGATAATGATGTAAGGTCTGATATAAAAGGATATTTCTTAACTAGTCCGGCAATTTGGTTGAAAAGGGTGTAAAAGCGGTATAGATATTCTAGGTCTAGATTTTGAAACTTAGGTTGAAGCTGCCGTATGATTTCAATACAGCGGTCTACAAATTGATGTGGTAAAAGTGTTTCGTTGAAAAAAAGTAAGTGAAGGTTTTTATTTTCAATGGGCACTGAGGTTACCTTAGTTACAGTTACATAGGTCCAATTTTTTTCTTTGATCGCGGTGCCTATTAGTGCGGCACCATCTACCCCATTTTCTCTCAATAGGTCGCTTATGGCCGGATGGGCCAAAAACGAAAGTATTTTCTTATAGAACCATCCTTGTGCTTCACGAAGCAGGTATAGTTCAATAAACTGCTTGAATAGGCCAGCCAAAGGGGTTTTTTGTAGAGGATATCCCATGGTAATGTTAACGGCTTCGATCTGTTGTGGAATCGAATTAAGTATAGGATTTAAAAGCGACTCGTCGGCTAAAATTACCGCGGTATTTTTTAAAGATTGGGGATTAATTTGGTTCAGCTCAAGCAAAAGATTGCCTACATATTTAGCTTGAGATACCGATTTAGGAATACCTGTTATCTGAATGTTCTTTGTTGTGCTGTAGGTCGCACTTATTCCCTGCAAAGGCATCTTTTGAAGGTAGGGCCATTCTTTTTTATGCTGTCTTATGAAGTAACCGGCATCATGAATGGGATCATTCAAAAAATAGGAATCAATATCCCAGAATATTCTTGCCTCTGTTTTTTCGAGGATGGTTTGTAGTATATATTTTTCTGCGGTATTCAGGGCGTTAAACCCTATGAACACATGGCGTTTATAGGAACTGGCCTTTAGGTAATCGCTCAGCTTGTTGCAGGCTTCGCGATATACAAGTCCTTGAGGGCCCATCCCTCGATCTAATAGGTGTTTATTAAAATAGGAGTACAGGGGTTCTATACTATTCCAAAAATCGATATAATTTTTAACCAACTGTGTGGGCTCAGGGTCAACTGACCAGTGGGTTAGCTGTTGAATCGCAGATAAATTCGAAAAAAGTTTATTGGTGTCAATTAGGTAACGGTCAATTTCATTGAAGTCTTGAAGTAAGGTCTGGCCCCATTTAGAGAATGATAAGAAAGTCTCCTTTTCACCTTTTATGGTCGCCAGATACGCGTTATAGAGCGAGAAAAGTTGTTCTGAATTAGAGGCATATGAAAGTCCCGATATTTTTTCAACGAACCCTTCGATACTTGAAATTTCTGGGGCGAATAAGGATTTAGTGGCGGTTTTGGAGATGATATTCCTTAAAAAAACACCTGCTCGCTTACTAGGTAATATAAAAATTGTTTCCGAAAGCGGGTGCTTGTCTTTTAAAACTTCCGTTAAGACTTCTTCTAAAAAACTTTGCATGGTTAAAAATAAAAAAAGCTCCGCATTTGCGGAGCTTTTTAGTAGTATTTAGAGTTTAAAACGCTTATTTAACCAAGTTGATCTCAACTCTTCTATTCTCTTTTCTACCTTTAGCGGTATTGTTATCAGAGATAGGACGATCTTTACCGTAACCAACAGCAGATAATCTATCAGCACCTATTCCTTTTTCTATCAAGAAATCTCTAACCGCATTAGCTCTTGATTCAGAAAGAGCCTGGTTTGTTTTAGCACCACCTTGGCTATCAGTATGCCCTTCTACAGAGAATTTAGAATTTGGGTATTCGTTCAAGATTTGGATGATATCAACCATTACAGAAGTAGATTCTGCTTTGATAGAAGATTTGCCAGTATCGAACAAGATGGTTCTAGCATAATCGTTCAATTGCTTTTGAACTTCTTCAGTTACTTCTGGACAACCCATGTTGGCTACAGTACCGGCAACATCTGGGCATCTATCATCTTTATCCAATACACCGTCACCATCTTTATCAGACCAAGGGCAACCTTTGTTTTCGGCAGGGCCTGCTTCGTTAGGACATTCATCATCTTTATCAGCAACACCGTCACCATCGGCATCTGGGCAACCGGCCAAAGCGGCAAGACCAGCTTCGTTAGGACAAGCATCATCTTTATCTGCAACACCATCACCATCAGCATCTGGACAGCCGTTCATTTCTTTTGAACCAGCTTCATTCGGACAAGAATCTTTGCTATCTTCAATACCGTCACCGTCAGCGTCTGGACAACCATTGAAAGCCTCTAAACCAGCAACTTCTGGACAAGCATCATCTTTGTCATATACACCATCGCCATCGGTATCGGTTCCACCAAATTTCACGGCGATACCGGCTAAATGTTGCCAGTGCTTAACGCCGTAATCTTCAAACGCATGCTTGTAAGTGGACTGAAGTGTAAGACCAACATTTTCAGTGAACCAAAGGTTGAAACCTAGTCCGCCGTTTACAGTACCTGCACCGATTTCGTCAACCCAAGTGTAACCACCACCAACTTCTAAGAACGGATCAAATTTTTTGTTCTTTAAAAAGTTGTATTTAATAGTACCATCTAGAGCGTAGTGAGAAAGGTCGTCAACGGCTACATCTCCTAATTTGCTTATTTTGTTCAAAGAACCACGAGCACCAACAGAGAATCCGTCACCTACTGATTTAGAAACGCCGATGTACGAAATAGAAGGAAGAATATTCCAGTGGTCAGTTGCATTGAATAACTCATTACCGAAAGAACTTACATCCCCTGTCGGATACACATCAATGGCGTTTACTCCGAAACTAACTTGCCAAGGGTTATTCTCGTCTTGCGCTTGTATGCTGTTGAAACCTACTGTTAATAGGGCAACAACCAATAATTTGCTAAGATGTCTCATGTTCAAATATTTAAGTTTAAGTGTTATTTAGGGGCAAATGTAAGTTGTTAAATATTATTAACAAAATCAATCGATCGTTTTTTTTAGTGCAGTTCGTGGAAAAAATAATGCATTTAAACGATTTTTAGCTTTTTACCTACTTTGATAAATGCCGTAATCGCCCGATCTAAGTGATCGATTTCATGGGCAGCTGAAAGTTGTACGCGAATTCTTGCTTTGTCTTTTGGAACAACAGGATAAAAGAACCCTATCACATAGATGCCCTCTTCAAGTAACATATTGGCCATTTGCTGTGATAACTTTGCATCATAAAGCATAACGGGTACAATGGCCGAGTCACCATCAATGATATCGAACCCGGCCTCTTGCATGCCTTTTTTAAAGTATGCTGTGTTTTTTTGAAGTTTATCTCGCAAAGAGGTATCATTTTCAAGCATTTCGAAAACTTTTATAGAGGCGCCCACTATGGCAGGGGCCAATGAATTTGAAAATAAATACGGGCGTGATCGTTGCCGTAGTATTTCAATAATCTCTTTTTTTCCAGTTGTATAGCCTCCCATAGCGCCACCTAAAGCTTTTCCTAAGGTTCCGGTAATTATATCGATACGCTCCATCACCTCTTTTTCTTCCAAGGTCCCGCGACCGGTTTTGCCGATAAAGCCGGCCGCATGGCATTCGTCTATCATTACCATGGCATCGTACTGGTCCGCCAAATCGCATATTTTATCCAAAGGAGCTACCAAGCCATCCATTGAAAAAACACCGTCGGTTACGATTAGTTTGAATCTCGCCCCGTCGGTATCGGCCTGTTGCAGTTGCTCTTCCAAATCTGACATGTTACTATTGGCGTATCGATAGCGTTTTGCTTTGCACAGGCGCACCCCATCAATGATGGAAGCATGGTTAAGCGAATCGGAGATGATCGCATCTTTTTCAGAAAGCAGGGGTTCGAAAACCCCACCGTTTGCGTCAAAGGCGGCGGCATACAAAATAGTGTCTTCCGTACCATAAAAATCGGCTATTTTCTGTTCGAGTTCTTTATGGATATCTTGGGTACCACAAATAAAGCGTACCGATGACATACCGAAACCATGAGTATCCAAAGCATCTTTTGCGGCCTGAATTACCTCAGGGTGCGATGATAGGCCCAAATAATTGTTGGCACAGAAGTTAATGACTTCTTGCCCTGTTGAGATCTTAATGACCGCATCTTGGGGAGAGGTAATGATACGCTCCCTTTTATAGAGGCCATCTTCCTTTATTTGGTCAAGTTCATGTTGAAGGTGTTCTTTAATTTTACCGTACATAGCGTTTATATTCTAAATGAATTCTGTGATTATATTTTCATTAATGTAGACAATTATTTTATGTGCCACCCTATACCCCATGGCTTCGAGGGCATCGGCATAGGCAAAAAGTTGTTCGTTGTATTTTGGGTCTTTCTTACCTGTTTTATAGTCGATGACAGTTGCCTGATTTTCTATGATGACGATGCGGTCAGGGCGAAAAATTCGTCCAGTTTCGGTAATGATGTCCCTCTCGTTCATAATAGTATGGCCTTCCTTATAGTATATGGACAAGGATGGATGTTGAATAATTTGTAAAAGCTTAGCGCGTAACATGGATAGTTCATCGACCGCAAGGTCTCCACTGCGGATTACAATTTCCATCGCCTTATCCAAGTCGTTCTCAGTTTCAACTAGGCCCATGATAAAATGGATCAGGTTTCCTTTTGATAAGGCATCTTGTCGGTCGGTATCCCACAAACTGCCAGATTTTGTAAGTATTTTAAATCTTGGAGATTCTTTATAGGAATACTGATAAAGAATTTTTTCCTGTTCTTGCAATTGGTCCCGCCCATCGTTATCAATGAATTCGCCAAAGGTATATTTGTTTTTTTCATCAAGCCATAAACCCTGATCCTTTAGAAAATGTACGAATAGCCCCGAATAATAATTTGTTTTGTGCTCACCATTTTGGCTTAGGTCTTTTTTGGTAATAATGAAAAGGGCCTTGACAGCTCTTGTTAGGGCAACATAGAGCACATTGAAGGCATCCAGTTCTAATCTGTATTGTTCTTCATTATATAATGTGGCTGCCTGTGGCGAATAATCAATGACCTCTTGTTTTTTGGAAATCAACACTTCTTCGAAACCATTAAAGGAAGCGGGTTCAACAGGCAACCAGATTTTAGGATCGATTTCTTGGTAAATGTTAGTGTTGGCGAACGGAAAGATGACGATGTCGAATTCAAGCCCCTTGGCCTTGTGTATGGTCATGATCTGAATTGCGTTTATAGTCGAGGGTACCGTAATACTTAGGCGATCTTTTTTCTTTTCCCAATAATCTAAGAATGAAGAGGTTCCTATGCCATCCTTTTGTTCTACCTCCATCACAACATCCATGAAGTAATTGATGTAGGCGTCTGAAGTTGGTGAAAGGTCAAACTGTTTGATCGCGTATTCCATTACATCATAGACCGACAGGTTTTTTAAGCCGTTCAATAGATCACAACCATATTCATTTTGTAGTAGCAGGGGCACATTTGCGAGGTGTTTTGCTATAAATTGATGGCTATTCTCGTCTTCTTCGGAAAGGAAATAAAGTATTTCATAGGCAAGATCCATGTCATTGGGCCTTTCCAATAGTTGGATCAGATCAATCAAGAAACGAACCTTGGCATTACCTTTTAGCAATAGGCTCTCAGACGAAATAATGGGAACATCATGTTGCGTTAAAAAATCAGCCAATCGAACCCCTTCTTTATTACTTCTTACAATGATGCAGATATCGGCAAAATTATAGTTCCTTTGGGTAATGTTCGCTATGGTTTGCAATACCGCATTGCAATATTTCTCTTCCAGGTCTTCGTCTTCATCTTCATCTGAAGCTAAGAAGGTAAGGTCGACATGGCCTCCTTTTTTGGTGTTGGAACCTTGGTTGTTTCCTTCCTTGAAAAGGGTTCGATACGGCTCATTCGACAACATGGTACTAGTCGCGGTAAAGAAGGCGTTGTTGAAATTAATGATTTCTTCATGACTTCTAAAATTCGTTGGAAGATTCTCGATTTGAGGAGCAACTACGAACGGATTGGTATTTGTGTTGACCAAATTCAAAAATTGTTCGGCTTTCCCACCACGCCAGCGATATATGGCCTGTTTTGCGTCACCTACCAAAAAAAGCGACCCATTTTCGCCCGAAAGCGCATTTTCAACAAGTGGAATGAGATTGTTCCATTGCATTTCTGAGGTGTCTTGAAACTCATCTATGAAGTAGTGCCTGTATTTTTCACCCAAACGTTCGTAAATGAAAGGCGCGGGCTGGTCTTTTATTTCGGTGGAGATAATGGTGTTGAATTCAGAAATAGATAACTGGTTTCGATCCATTTCGATGGTTTTGACCTCTTGCCGTATAGCATTGAGAACGGTTAGGGGTACAACGTTCTTGTACACATTGTTCAATAATTGATACCCATGATAATTGTCTTTTATGGTATTAAAAAGATGTACTAGATTCGGTTGTAGGGCATCCAGTAGAGCTTTAGTTTCCGCCCTGCAAGATTTGGGGTATAAGGGCAGGGTTTCAAAGTTTTGTTTCCAACCTGCCTTGAAATCGATGTCTAGCCCCCCTTCTTGAATATTTTGCATGAATTTCGGAAAATAGCTGGAGGAGAAATTGCTAAACTCCAGCCCATTCTCGTCTATGAGTTCAAGCGCCGCAGACGCGGAAGCAATCATTTGCGATTGGATCCTGGTGCGCTTTGTTTTGATTTCTGTTTGAAGACGCAAGAAATCATCTATTTCCTTACCCGCAAGGGTTTTCAAGTGTGGTGCGTTGGTTTCGATGAAAAGGAGTTTTCCTACTTTTGAGAGGTCGATGGCAATGTCCCAACTTTTATCGTCGTCTGTTTTTTCCAAGGCAAAGTCGATAAGAATACGGGTGAGCTTAGTATCGCTGCCGGCTTTGTTCACGAGTTTAGCTACGGCTTCTTCAAGTAAGAGATCGGTATCGAGCACTACTTCGAAATTCTGGGGCAACTTCAGGTCTTTTGCGAAAGTACGTATAAGCCGATGTGTAAATTTATCGATGGTGGAAACGTCGAAAAAAGCATAATTATGAAGAATTTCCTTAAGGGTCGTTGCTGACCGTCGCCTCAACTCACTAGGGCTGATATGCAGTTCTTTACTGACATCATTGAACAGCGGATAAGTTTCAGTAGTTTCATCAAACCGGCTAAAGTCGAATAAACTATTGAGAATACGACTTTTCATCTCGTTGACCGCCTTATTGGTAAAGGTAATGGCTAAAATTTTACGGTATGCGTTCTTCTCAGAAAGAATAATTTTAAGGTACTCTTTGGCGAGGGTGTAGGTCTTACCTGAACCTGCAGAGGCATTATATATCTTAAAAGGAGAATTCACGAATTTTTACTGCAAATTAAGCATTCCGAAATAGTTCTTAACAAATAATTAGGGGAATATAAATGTTAAAAAACGTAAATTTGGACAACTCGTTTAATTAATCTAAAAATATACTAATTATGGCTTTTGAACTACCGAAATTACCCTATGCCTATGACGCATTGGAACCACATATCGACGCAAGAACGATGGAAATTCACTATACGAAACACCACAACGCATACACCACCAATTTAAACAATGCCATTGCAGGTAAAGATTTGGAAGGAAAGTCTATTGAAGACATCCTTTCGAATTTGGATATGGCGAACGGTGCGGTTAGAAATAATGGAGGGGGATTTTTCAACCATTCTCTGTTCTGGGAGATTATGTCGCCTAACGGCGGGGGGCTTCCTTCTGGGGAAGTAGCAGATGCCATAAACGATGCTTTTGGATCTTTCGATACGTTCAAAGAAAAGTTCAGCGCCGCTGCCGCAACCCGGTTTGGTTCTGGCTGGGCCTGGCTTTGCGTTCATAAAGGGGGCAAAGTAGAAGTTTGTTCTACTCCGAACCAAGATAATACGCTAATGCCGAATACCGGATGTGGAGGTTATCCAATTTTAGGACTTGATGTTTGGGAACACGCCTACTACTTGAACTATCAGAACAGAAGACCTGATTATGTCAGCGCTTTTTTCAATGTAATCAATTGGGATAAAGTTTCTGAATTGTACGCCTCCCATAAGTAGACCAAGCTAGGTTTTATAGAGAATTCATGAAAGAAAAAGTCCTTGATGGTTCAACCGTCAAGGGCTTTTTTAGTATGTTTTAAAATAGAAAAGGGCGGAGAAGTCTCCACCCTTTTCGTCCCAAATCTTACCATAAACTTAACCTACTTATGCTATGGCAGCACTAAAATACTGGTATTGCGGCAAATAAAAAAGTAATTTTAAGATTTTTTAAGAGTGGTTTGTTAATGGGAAAGTCGCAAAATAGGAACGAAAGTGAGGTTAACCTTGTTAAATACAGGGGTTAGATAATAAAAAAGGCAGAGCAAAGCTCTACCTTTTTTCCCCAAATCTTACCATGAACTTAACCTACTTATGCTATGGTTCTTCAAAATTAATGCGTTCTTAAGCCATTGCCAAACGATTTAGATGAACGCCCTGATATCTAGTTGAAACGCATTTAAGAACATACCTTACAACAAAATGAATTAATACAGCGGTCGTTATTTTAGCCTCTTTAAGAAATTAAAAAGGCGGAGCATAGCCCCGCCTTTTTCCCCAAATCTTACCATGAACTTAACCTACTTATGCTATGGTTCTTCAAAGGTATAGTAGCCTTGGAGTGGGTGAAAACTTCTTTGTTGAAATCCCTATTAAAGCGTTAAAGTGTACGTTCGCCCGGTTTATGACGTGTATTTTGTTTTATAGGACTTTAAAAATGTAACACATTTAGTATGGATCCAATAGAACTTTAAGACCAATACAGATTTTTTGATGGTTGTAATGACCAATGGGTTTCAAGTTTGGGAAGTACTTAGGGTAGGGATGCAGGTGAAACTTTGGGTCGGGTCAAAATAAAAAAGGCGGGGAAGACCCCACCTTTTTTGCCCCAAATCTTACCATGAACTTAACCTACTTATGCTATGGCAGCATTAAAAGTAGGTTGAGAAGAACCATATCGGCTATAAACCCGCTAAAATGCTGAAATTATCGATGAAATACATAATTTATTGCATTTCAACGATAAATGTGCTAATAAGCGCGTTGGTTTTTTCCTTCGTAGAAGTTGATGAATGCCCTATTCACGACCCTGTTTCCGCCATCGGTAGGGTAGTTGCCGGTGAAGTACCAATCGCCAAGATTCTTCGGACAGGCCAAATGAAGGTTTTCGATAGTTTGATAGATGATCTGAACTTCTGCCTTAATGTCAGTGGGGCTTAATAGTTTTCCGATTTTATCTGAGATTTCATCAGCTGTGAAAGGCGCGTAGAACTCCTTTACAAAATTGATGACATCTTTATCCTTGGTAGTGACTTGCTCTAGGCACTTCTTGTAAATATCCTCCACCAACTGTAATGTGCCCCGATCCTTATGAAGGTCCAATGCCGCTCTGAAGGCGATAAAATCCTCTAGTTTGGCCATATCTATACCATAGCAGTCCGGATATCTAATTTGAGGTGCCGAGGAGACAACGATTATCTTCTTTGGAGAGAGGCGGTCTAGAATTTTCAAAATACTTTTCTTCAAGGTAGTGCCCCTAACAATACTATCATCGATAATGACGAGATTATCACCCTTGTTCACTGAGCCATAGGATATATCGTAAATGTGGGCCACCAAATCGTCTCTGCTGCTATCCTGTGTTATGAATGTTCTTAGTTTGGCGTCTTTAATGGCGACTTTTTCTATTCGTGGGCGCACTTCAAGTATTTCATGTAATTTTTCACTGGTTATTTTTCGCCCGATAGCCAAGATCTGATCTTCCTTTTTTTTGTTAAGATAGTTCTGTGCGGCTATGACCATTCCGAAAAACGAAGTTTCTGCGGTATTTGGAATATAGGAAAACACGGTTTTCTTGATGTCCTCATCAATAGCTTCAAGAATCTGCGGAAACAACAACCTGCCCAGTTCCTTCCGTTCCTTGTATATTTCCTTGTCGCTTCCCCGCGAAAAATAAATACGCTCGAAAGAACAGGCTTTTCTTTCGGTAGGTTCTAAAATTTCCTTGATTTTGACAACTCCGTTTTTCTTGATGATAATGGCATGGCCCGGGCTCAATTCATAAACCTCTTCAAAGGGTACGTTGAATACGGTTTGAATTGCTGGTCGCTCTGAAGCGACTACCACTACTTCTTCATCTTGATAATAATAGGCGGGCCTAATACCGGCTGGATCTCTTAGAACGAACGCATCTCCATGACCCAATAATCCGGCCATTGCGTAGCCGCCGTCAAAGTTTTTCGCCGCCCTTTTCAAAATCTTTGCGACGTTCAAACGTTCTGCGATCAAGGGTGATGCCTCACGTTTGGTAAAACCTTCATTCTTTATCTGCTTATACAATTTGGCAACAGCATCATCAAGAAAGTGCCCTATTTTTTCCATGACGGTAACCGTATCGGCCATTTCTTTTGGATGCTGACCCAATTGCACCAAATTGTCGAAAAGCTCGTGAACGTTGGTCATGTTGAAGTTGCCCGCAACGATTAGGTTGCGGTGCATCCAATTGTTCTGTCTTAGAAAAGGGTGTACGTTTTCTATACTGTTCTTGCCGAAAGTACCATAACGTACGTGGCCCAGTAAAAGTTCGCCAATGTAGGGGATGTTCTTTTTTTGTAAGGTGACGTCGTTCTCATATTCAGGATGTTCCTTCAATTCGGTATTGATGCGTGAGTTGATCTGGGCAAAAATATCTTGTATAGGGGCAGATTCACTTGAACGTACACGGCTCATGTAGCGTTCACCAGCGGCCATATCCAATTTTATACTGGCAAACCCAGCACCATCTTGGCCACGGTTATGTTGTTTCTCCATCATCAAGTACATTTTATTCACACCATAAAATGCAGATCCGTACTTTTCTTTATAGTACTCCAATGGTTTCAACAATCGAATAATCGATATGCCACATTCGTGTTTTATCGCGTCGCTCATGAAATAGTATCTATTAAAAACGCCCTGATCGATCAGGGCGCGTATTTATTTTAAGATAGTTCAATATCAAATTGTGTCAATGCCTTGAATTGGTACAAGCGTTTATTTACGTCTTTTTTTTCTAGGTTTTCCATACGTGCCGTTCCAAATTTTTCAACTGAAAAAGAGGCAAGGTTCGAGGCATGTATGACCGCATTTTTCATATTCTCAAAAGACATATTGTTCGTTGCCGCCAAATATCCGGCAAACCCGCCAGCAAAGGTATCACCCGCTCCTGTGGGGTCGAAAACCTCTTCTAGGGGCAGGGCGGGGGCAAAGAAGATACTTCCTTCATGAAAAAGTAGTGCGCCGTGTTCGCCTTTTTTAATCACTACATAGGGTGGTCCCATTTCATGAATTTTCTGGGCCGCTTTTACCAGCGAATGTTCATGGGTCAGTTGTCGTGCTTCCTCATCGTTTATGGTAATAACGTCGATATGTTTGATCACCTCTTTGAGCGCTGACAATGCATTATCCATCCAGAAATTCATAGTGTCGAGTACGATTAACTTTGGCCGTTTTGACATCTGCTTGATTACACTCATTTGAGTGTTCGGGTGCAAGTTGCCCAACATGACCACGTCGGCATATTTGAAGTTATCTGGTACCACAGGACTGAAATCGGCCAGTACATTTAACTCGGTGACCAAGGTGTCTCTTGTATTTAGGTCATTGTGGTATTTGCCGCTCCAAAAGAAAGTTTTACCGCCCTTAACTATTTCAATGGCGGAAATGTCGATTTTCTTGGCAACAAACAGGTCTAAATATTCTTGCGGAAAATCGTCGCCCACTACCGATACTATGGCAGCATCAATATCGAATTGAGAAGCTGCCAAACCGATGAAGGTTGCCGCGCCGCCAAGAATTTTATCCGTTTTCCCGAAAGGCGTTTCAATAGCATCAAAGGCTACTGTGCCTACAATCAATAGTTTACCCATTTAGTTTGGCAAATTTTGGTGCAAATATACGGTTTTGGAACAGTAATTTGAATGCGATGTTTATATCAAATCATAAAACTTTATAATAGGAATGGATAGTTTTCTCGAGTGGCCTACTACTTCGGTTTTAACCTGGTCAAGGCAGGGTAGAAACAGGCTTTGTAGTTTGATAAAGACTTCTTAAATTGGGAGTTAGGGGTTATTTCCTCCCGAAATCAGCCGGAATCTCGCCCCATACCTTGGTCTCCCATTTAACGATAGGCGTAGTATAGGTGTTGTTCTTTAACCAGTCTAATGCCCTGCGGATCAAATCGAATAGGGCCTTATTCTGTGAATTTTCTTGCAGTTTGGTATTGCAAGCCCTTTTTCTTACCCAACTCATGGCCGTTCGCGAGTCAGTATAGATGATGCGGTCACTGTTCTGTTGTTTTAAAAATGCCAGCCCGTGTACAATAGCCAAAAATTCGCCAATATTGTTCGTGCCTTGTGGAAAGGGCCCCTGTTTAAAAAGTTTTTTCTTGGTTTTAGTATCTACCCCCTGATATTCCATGACTCCCGGGTTTCCGCTCGAAGCGGCATCTACAGCAATGGAATGATAATTGGGCTGACCGATTCTCATGCGTAGTTCAGGCGATATTTCTGGATCGCTGTTTTTCTTCCCCTTAGAAAATTCATAATCACTATGGTAGGCATTTTTGGCTTCCTGAAAGGTGGCGAATGATTTGTACTGGGCGCCTTTTTGACCGTCTATCTGTGCTTTACAGGCTGCCCAGGTTTCATAGATCCCGGGGCGTTTACCCTTCCATACAACATAAAATTTAGTTTTTTTCGACATATTCAAACAAAAAGTAAATTCAAGATGGTTTTCTATTCTCTCTTAGGCAGGGCCGGAAATATCTTTTGGGTATTCACCATTGGCAGACAACAGGTCTTCTATAACCTTAGGAAAATGTTCATATTCTAGTTTATGCACCTTTTCGGCGATAGAATCGGGCGTGTCTTCAGGTACTAGGGGGGTTTTTGCCTGATGTATGATCACTCCTTCATCATAGTGTTCATTGACAAAGTGAACTGTGATGCCCGTTTCAGTTTCATTGTTGTTTTTCACGGCTTCATGAACCCGCATTCCATACATTCCCTTTCCTCCATACTTTGGAAGTAATGCCGGGTGTATATTCACGATCTGGTTCGGATATTTTCGAATCAAATTTTCAGGGATCCTCCAAAGAAAACCAGCCAATATGATCAGATCTGGCCTTAACGACTCTAGTATGCCGAGTACACAATCGGTTTCGTAAAAGGCGTTCCTATTAAAATATAGCGCATTGATGTGTAATCGATTGCAACGATCCAACACTTTGGCATCGCTTCTATTGGTAAGTACAGCGACAATACGTATATGCGGCTTATCACGAAAATACTGCACTATGTTTTCAACGTTAGAACCAGAACCAGAGGCAAAAAGAACAATATTTTTCATGAAAAGTGAAACGCGTTACCTAAGAAGAATTATTAGGGCGAAAATAGTACTACTCAATTTAAATTTCATAAATTACATCACATTTTAACGTGAAAACGTGTATTTAGACCAAAGTTTTTTATTTTTGCCAACAATTTAAATTTTTAAAACCAAATTATTATGTCAGATATTGCATCAAGAGTAAAAGCTATCATTGTTGATAAACTAGGAGTTGATGAGAACGAGGTGGTAACAGAAGCTAGCTTTACGAATGACCTAGGGGCCGATTCGCTCGACACGGTTGAGTTGATTATGGAGTTCGAAAAAGAATTCGATATTCAGATTCCAGATGACCAGGCTGAGAACATTGCGACGGTCGGTCAAGCTATCAGTTATATAGAAGCAGCGAAGTAATCTTTATGATTTCTTGATAAGAATTTTTAAATTATCCATGTGGTAGCTGTATCGCATGGATAATTTTTTTAATTTACACTTAGCTTAAAAAGCGAAAAAACAAGGTTCGATGCAGTTAAAGCGAGTTGTGGTTACAGGATTGGGTGCTTTAACACCCATAGGAAATAATATTGAAGAGTATTGGCATGGGTTGGTAAATGGCAAAAGCGGTTCCGCACCTGTTACTTACTATGATACGGAGAAGTTCAAGGTGAAGTTCGCCTGCGAACTCAAGAATTATAATGCGGAAGATTTTTTTGATCGTAAAGAGGCGCGTAAGCTTGACAGATTTGCCCAATACGCCCTTGTCGCTTCTGACGAGGCGATCATTGATTCAAAACTTGATCTATCTACCATCGATAAATTTAGGGTAGGCGTTATCTGGGGAGCCGGCATCGGAGGCTTGGAAACTTTTCAAAACGAAGTAATCAATTTTGCCCAAGGTGATGGTACCCCTCGGTTCAACCCTTTCTTTATTCCAAAAATGATTGCCGATATTGCGCCTGGTAATATCTCCATCAAACATGGTTTCATGGGCCCTAATTATACCACGGTGTCAGCCTGTGCTTCTGCGGCGAACGCCATGATCGATGCGTTGAACTATATTCGATTGGGCTACTGTGATGTCATCGTCACAGGAGGTAGTGAAGCTGCCGTAACTATTGCCGGTATGGGCGGTTTTGGGGCCATGCACGCACTGTCTACCAGAAACGAAAGTCCAGAAACGGCATCTAGGCCATTCGACGCTACCCGCGACGGATTCGTTCTGGGGGAAGGGGCAGGAGCATTGATTCTTGAAGAATACGAACATGCCAAGGCCAGAGGCGCCATGATTTACGCAGAGCTCGTAGGAGGCGGACTTTCAAGTGATGCCTACCATATGACGGCGCCACACCCTGATGGTATCGGTGTAGTGCATGTAATGAAGAATTGTTTGCGCGATGCCGGACTGAAACCAGAAGATGTTGATGCGATAAATACCCACGGTACTTCAACCCCCTTGGGCGATGTTGCCGAACTGAAGGCGATTTCAGAGGTTTTCGGGGATCATGCGCCGAATATAAATATCAATTCTACCAAGTCAATGACAGGGCATTTGTTAGGTGCGGCAGGCGCGATCGAAGCCATTGCCTCTATCCTGGCCATGAAATATAGTATTGTACCACCAACTATAAACCATACCACGGTTGATGAGAACATCGATCCAAGGTTGAACCTTACCTTGAACAAGGCACAAAAACGAGAGGTCAATGTAGCTTTGAGTAATACTTTCGGTTTTGGAGGGCATAATGCCTGCGTCATTTTTAAGAAAATAAGTTAAATCTACAATGAGCTTTACTTCCAAATTATTCAATTCCCAATCCAAAGAAGATGGGAATTTTTTTTTGGGAATGACCAACATTTTAGGATTTAAGCCAAAGAACATCGATATTTTCAAGAAAGCGTTTCTACACCGATCGGCCAATAAGAAAGATCAACAGGGCAACCCTATGAATTATGAACGTTTGGAATTTTTAGGAGATTCTATGCTGGGCACCATTATTTCAAGACATCTTTATAATATTGTTCCTGAAGGAGACGAGGGATATTTGACAAAAATGCGATCCAAAATAGTGAGTAGGGAACACCTTAACGAATTGGGGAAAGACCTCAATCTAATTACCTTCGTTGAAAGTAGGATTCCGAAATCTCATTTTGGCGAGAACATTCATGGTAATGTTTTTGAAGCCTTGGTGGGCGCTATTTATTTAGATCGTGGGTATAAGTATTGCGAAAAGTTCATTAATGAGAGGGTGATTGAGCCATATGTTGATATCGAACAATTGGAGGGTAAGGTCATCAGCTACAAGAGTTTGGTCATTGAGTGGTGCCAAAAACAAAAAAAGTCCTTTAATTATAGTGTATATGAAGATACGGGTAACGATAGCTTAAAGCATTTTGCAGTAAAACTTACCATCGGAGGAAATATCGTGGCAAAGGCACGGGCAACTTCTAAGAAAAAAGCCGAGGAGAGAGCATCGAAAAGAGCTTATTTCGCGCTACAAGATAAAATGGTCAAATCGTAATCTTTTCTTTAGTGTAACATTAAGGTTATTGTTTGCCCCCAAATGGGAATGGAAGCAGTTACTGTATGCTTGTTTCGTTATAAATCATATCTTTGAGACTTTTCGAGTTTATGGGAGTGGTACATAAAATTGCGGTGGATTTTTATGAAGATTCCTTCACGTTGATCGCCATACACAGCAGCCTTGAAGACTACGCTTTGGTCTATGCCTTGAATTTGTACTTGGAAACAAATTTCAGAAGATCAGGTGAAGACATAGAACTTTTCGATAGGGTCAGCTTTCCGATATTTGAATGGAAAGACATCAAGAAAGAGAGGTCTTGGGCGTTAATCACCAATCAGGGCGTCAAAGAGGAAACGCAATTAAGGGCCGATCTGTTCGAAGACCAACCCTCATTTGCAAAGTACTATGTGATACCGGAGTATAAGGATGCCGACTACCTCTTGAGAATTCAGCATGATGAAGAACTAGAAGAAGATATTCTAAAATCACTTCTTAAGATACCCAAGGTGGTTACAGCCTATGGCATAGAAGTAGAAAATTTAAAATCAAAAACAAACGTAATATTTTAATAATGCCAAATAAAAAAAAGACAAAAATAGTAGCCACTTTAGGCCCAGCTTCTAGCACCAAAGAGGTGTTGGGGAAAATGATCGATGCCGGGGTAGATGTCTTTAGGATCAATTTTTCACATGCCGATTACAATGATGTTGCTGAGCGTATCAAGATGATTCGCGAGCTTAACGATGAAAAAGAGGTTTATACGTCAATTCTTGCCGATTTACAAGGGCCTAAACTTCGTGTAGGCGTAATGGCAGAGGAGGTCGTAGTTGCACCTGGTGACGAGTTGACCTTCGTAACTGGCAAACCCTTTGAAGGCACGGCAGAAAGGGTCTATATGAACTACACCAACTTTCCTAAAGATGTGAAACCTGGCGAGCGAATATTATTGGATGACGGTAAATTGATGTTCGAGGTGCTGGCGACCAATGGAGAGAACGAGGTCAGGGCAAAGGTGATTCAAGGAGGACCTTTAAAGTCTAAGAAAGGGGTGAACTTGCCAAATACAAACATCTCCCTTCCCGCACTTACGGAAAAGGATATCAAGGATGCAATTTTCGCCATATCAATGGAGGTTGATTGGATCGCACTCTCATTCGTGCGTTTCAGTCAAGATCTAATAGACCTACAAAATCTTATCAAAGAACACTCCGATCATAAAATACCGATTATCGCCAAAATCGAAAAACCGGAAGCGGTCGAGAACATCGATAAGATCGTGGCTTACTGTGACGGAATTATGGTCGCACGCGGAGATCTGGGTGTTGAAGTACCTGCACAAGAGGTACCTTTGATACAGAAACAATTGGTGCTACGAGCAAAGAAGGCGCGTATTCCTGTAATCATAGCCACACAGATGATGGAAACCATGATTACTAGCCTTACCCCTACCAGGGCCGAGGTAAACGATGTGGCGAACTCTGTTATGGATGGTGCCGATGCCGTGATGCTTTCAGGGGAAACGTCTGTTGGTAATTATCCAGTTCAGGTCATTGAGAAAATGGCAGGTATTCTACAAACTGTTGAAGCTTCTGATCTGATTAAGGTGCCACATGACCCTCCAAACATACGCACCAAAAGATTTATTACAAAATCAGTATGTTATCATGCGGCTATAATGGCCAATGAAATTAAAGCTAAGGCAATCTCTACTTTGACGAACAGCGGCTATACTGCCTTTCAGATTTCTGCATGGAGACCTAGCGCACATATCTTGGTATTTACGTCGAACAAACGAATATTAACTCAATTGAATTTGCTTTGGGGTGTAAAGGCGTTTTTTTATGATAAATTCGTTTCTACCGATGAAACCATTGAAGATGTGAACAAGATTGCATGTCAAAAAGGGTATTTAGATGTAGGCGATATGCTCATCAGCTTGGCGGCAATGCCCATTAAAGACAAAGGCATGGTCAATACATTTAGGGTCACCGAAATTGAGAACTGTAACTTTTAAAGAAGTGAACAATAAAAAAGTCCCGAGAAACAAGAATCGGGACTTTTCACTTTATTAAAAACCATTAAGCTACTTCTTTTTCATAGGCTATAAAGTTGACCACTTCACCAGAAGTATTGAAAATTGGTTCGCCTTTGATCCAACATTTATACGTAGAACCATCTTTTCTATAATTCAGTATGTTGGCCTCGAAAGATTCTTTCTTCTGAACGGCCAATTTGATCATTTGGGTTGTTTCTCTACAAGTTTCCGCACCTTGGAACATATTTGGTTTGGCACCTAGAATTTCTTCGGGCAAATAACCGTTCATTGCGACTATATTCTTGGTAGCGTGAACTATTTTAAGTTCAGGGTCGGTAACTACGATGACGTGTTGCTTATGAAGTAGTGCTTCATTGAAACTATCTTGATAACACCACTTATTGACCTTTGCCAATTGTGTTAATTGAACAATATCACTATAACCGTCACAGATATTTTGAAAAAAAGTAGCATAAATATCCCAGGAGGTTAAGGGTAAGCTATTGAAATTTTGAGAACTATAGAACCTATGAGCAGCAGCATCGTATTGTTTCATTTCCGTAATTTCTTCAGTTAACTTTCAGGCAATGGGTTTTGAACAAAGGTTTCATTAAATCAATAATAGAATTCAAAGCTATAAAAAGGCATAGTCCCATTAAAATCTTGGGAAATGATTAACATTATTGTTTAAGAGTTAATTGCCTTATGTTGATATTATTTTGGTAAAGTTTCAACAAAGAAATGGCAAAATATAAGTGACAAGGGCTTTAATCGCAAAAAAAATCAGAATTCAAATTTTAACTGAACCGAGACCTCATTTTCTTCTTTCTCGTTTCTTTTTAGCTCCGTGTTAAGATTTGCTAGTGAAATACCTAACAAGCGAACTGAGTTTTCCATTTTTTCTTGGTACAATAGTTCCTTTGCAGTTTCTAGGATAAGGGCTTTATCAGAAACAAAATAGGGTAGCGTTTTGCTGCGGGTTTGAAGTGTAAAGTCGCTGTACTTTATTTTGAGGGTAATGGTTTTTCCGGCAACCTTCGTTTTTTTCATTCTGAGCTGCAATTCGTCGGCGATATGTTGCAAACGTTCTAACATAAATATTTCGCTGCTCAAGTTCTCGTTGAAGGTGCGTTCGGCACCAACTGATTTTGGAATTCGATGAGGTTTCACCTCGCTGGTATGTATTCCCCTCACCACATTGAAATAGTGGCTGCCACTTTTTCCAAAATGCAGTTCAAGAAATTCAAGTGATTTTTGTTTGAGATCCATACCGGTGAATATGCCCAACCTGAACATCTTTTCGGCCGTAACTTTACCCACGCCATAGAACTTGCGAATTTCCAGTTTTTCTAAAAAAGGAATGACCTCTTCAGGGTTGACGGTTTTTTGGCCGTTTGGTTTGTTGATATCACTGGCTACCTTTGCGATAAACTTGTTGATCGATATGCCTGCCGAGGCCGCAAGACCTAGTTCATTGAAAATGCGCTGCCTGATCTCGGTTGCGATCAAGGTAGCTGAAGGGTTTCCTTTTTTATTGATTGTCACATCTAAATAGGCCTCATCCAGCGAGAGTGGCTCTACCAGATCGGTATAGTCATAAAAAATAGCCTGTATTTTATTGGATATTTCTTTATATCGGGCGAAACGGGGCTTGACAAAAATTAGGTGCGGACAATTCTTTTTTGCCAAATAGCCACTCATGGCACTTCTAACACCGAACTTCCGTGCTTCGTAATTAGCGGCCGAGACTACACCGCGTATTTCATTTCCGCCAACAGCTACGGGTTTTCCTTTTAGGTCAGGGTTGTCCAATTCCTCTACCGATGCGTAAAAAGCATCCATATCTACATGGATAATCTTTCGAATGGGTAAATCGTAGGCCATACACAAATTTAAGGCTTATCTTAGTTTTGTAAATTTTATAACCTGTAAATACTATGCTCGAAATTGAACGTAAATTCTTGGTCAAGTCAGATGCTTTTAAACAGGCCTCTATTTCAAAAGAGTACATTTTACAGGGTTTTTTGAACACACACCCAGAACGAACGGTAAGGGTTCGTGTGGCAGGAGATTTCGGGTATTTGACCATCAAGGGAAAATCGAACGAAAGTGGTACGACCCGCTTTGAATGGGAGCGTGAAATAGCTGTTGCCGACGCTATGGGGTTATTAAAGATTTGCGAAGAAGGGGTTATTGAGAAGACTAGATTTTTGGTGGTTTTTGGCGGACATAATTTTGAGATTGACCAATTTCATGGGGCCAATGAAGGATTGGTGATTGCGGAAATTGAGCTTGAACGAGAGGACGAAACGTTCGAAAGGCCTGATTGGCTTGGTTATGAGGTTACGGGGGATGTCAAATACTATAATTCGCATTTAAGTACTAAGCCCTATAACAAATGGTAATTATGAATACGGTACACCTAAATTAATGCGGTTCTCCGCACACAACATGGGAATAGGGCTTATTTCGCAAGAACCCCCTCTTTCTCAATCAATGGAATAATGGAAAGATTGTTTTCTGAAACACTATGAGCCTCGAACAAATAGCGTTTTTCATAGATTTTATCATCCGCATAATAGGTAACGAAGAATTCATTGTTAAGGGCAAGCACATCTTCTTGAACCATTTCAATCTTCTCATATGATTTTGGCGCCACCACTCCTATGGCATGTCGCATGGTAGAGGTTTTCCGGTCTTTATCGAACCCTTTGGAAACAACCAATACCATATCTATCTGTGAGGTACGATCATTGATAATATAAACGTTCCAGTCTTTAGAGAGAAATTCATCGTTCCATTCATGAACTATGGCGATGTGAACATCTTTGGCAATGGGTATTTCAATATCTTTTTTCATCTTTTGGATAAAATTGCTATTACTGAGCCATGTCGTGCAATTCTGTCCTTAGCCAGCCAAAACTATCTTTAATCGAGTTGAAAATCTGGTTCTCGGGTATCATATCGGGTATAATGTCGATAGAGGTCAACATATCAAGTGGCTGAGTCTGTAGGCCCGTAATCAATACTTTGATTTCCTTTTGCTGCAAGTCTAAAATGGCATCTTCTAGGGCATAAAGACCCGATTGGTCAATATAAGGTACTTGGTCAAAACGGATGATCAAGGCATTTATATCACCCGAAATGTTCTCGATCTGGTTTTTGAAATGGGTGCTGAACCCAAAGAACAATGGCCCATAAAGATGCTTAATAAACACCTTTTCTTTGTATTTGTCATAGAATTCGATCTCGTCTTGCCAAGGTTGTTCGCCATCATACCCTGCCAATGAGCCAATATGTATGCCTTTTTCACCAAGATCGCTGGCCTTTTTCATAAAAAGCAATGATGCCAGGGTAACCCCGATGCCTACAGCCTGAATCAAGCTTCCGAAAGTAGTGAACAGCAAAACAATGACAAGCACAACGGCATCTGCCTTTGGCACGCTCAAAAGATGCTTCAACCCTTTAATGTCAATGATCTTAAAACCTATTGGAATCAAGATGCCCGCCAACACGGAAAGAGGAATGTAGGCAGCCAGCGACCCTAAACCTAAAAGCACTGCCAGTAAAAAGAGGCCGTGAAAGGTGCCAGAAAGTTTTGTTTTCCCTCCTGAATTGATGTTGACGACCGTACCTTTTGTTGCCCCCGCGCCTGGAATTCCACCGAAGATAGAGGCGACCATATTGCCTATACCCTGACCTATGAGTTCACGGTTACTGTTGTGTTTTGTCTTGGTCATGTTATCGGCTATAACCGAGGTCAAAAGCGAATCTATAGAGCCCAGAACCGCCAGCACCATTGCATACTCGATTATCATAAAATAGTTTGAAGGGGCTATCGAAAGAATTCCGTCAAGTTGTAAGTTAGGCAGCCCCGAGGGGATCGCACCGATGATCGGCACATCCCATTTAAGAAAATAAGCGACCAAAGTGGCCACAATCAAGGCGACCAAGGCACTTGGCACCGCTTTTGTTATTTTCGGAAAGAGGTAATAGATTATAACGGTTAGGCCTCCCAAGGCCAAAGCCTGCCAATTGAAATCGGAAAAAAGGCGCGGAAGATCACCAATTACCCCAATAGTTGATTTTGCCGACCCCAGGCCTGCGAAAGGAAACAGTTGTAGAATGACAATGATCAAACCCACCCCGCTCATGAAACCCGACACCACTGGATAGGGAAAGTATTTAATGTAGCCTGCAATATTGATAAGCCCAAAAAAGATCTGTAATAACCCACCCAGCAAGAAGGTAAGTACAATGATGCCCATCGCACTTTCAAGATTGCCCGCAATGTCTATAGCTGCTGCCACCAATGCGGCGGAGACAACGGTCATGGGTCCTGTAGGGCCACTTGCTTGTGTGGTAGTACCACCGAACAATGCGGCGAAAATCCCTACTGCGATGGCACCGTAAAGCCCGGCAATGGCACCAAGGCCTGATTGCACGCCAAAGGCAAGAGCTAAGGGTAATGCGACCACTCCGGCAACTAGACCACCGGTGAGGTCACCTTTAATGTGTTTCGGGTCAAAAATGTCTTTGAACATAGTTGTTTTTTTTTAGGTAAAGTGAGCGTTCAACTACAGAAAGTAGTCAATAACCGGTTATTATTTTTTAAATATAGCATACAGCGGCGAAAAACAAAACCAAAAGAGTAAAAGATATAAATTTAGATAGTTTTACTATCAATTCTATCAAATGGGGTATGGATATGAAAAATTATCAAAGAGCGCTTTTAAACTGCTCTAAAAATCGTACGTCGTTCTCACTCAATAAACGTATATCAGAAATTTGGTGCAGCAAAAGGGCAATACGGTCGATGCCCATGCCAAATGCAAACCCGGAAAATTCTTCGGGGTCAATGCCACAGTTGGTAAGTACATTAGGATCCACCATACCACAGCCCATAATTTCGAGCCAACCGGTACCTTTGGTCATACGATAATCGGTCTCGGTCTCTAGGCCCCAATAGACGTCAACTTCAGCACTGGGCTCCGTAAACGGAAAATACGATGGGCGCAGGCGAATTTTCGACTTGCCAAAAAGTTCGGTGGTAAAAAATTGCAGTGTTTGTTTTAAATCGGCAAAAGAGACGTCTTTATCAATGTATAGCCCTTCTACTTGATGGAAAAAACAATGCGAACGCGATGAAATGGCCTCGTTTCGGTAAACCCTACCAGGAGATATGGTACGGATAGGGGGCTTGTTGTTCTCCATGTACCGTACCTGCACTGATGAAGTATGGGTACGGAGCAAGATATCAGGATCGGTCTGCACAAAAAAAGTATCCTGCATATCACGTGCAGGGTGGTATTCTGGAAGGTTCAAAGCGGAAAAATTATGCCAATCGTCTTCTATTTCAGGCCCTTCGGATACATTGAAACCAATTCTTGAGAAAATCTCTATAATCTGATTTTTTACTATGGATATGGGATGCCTTGCCCCTAGGGCGATAGGTTCGCCGGGTCGTGTAAGGTCACCATGAACACCTTCTTCATCGATACTGGTTTCAAGGGCTTCCTTAAGGTCATTTACCTTATCGGTAGCTTTCTGTTTAAGGGTGTTGATAATTTGCCCTAATTCTTTTTTCTGATCGTTGGCCACATTTTTGAATTCTGCCAAGAACTCGTTTAACACTCCTTTTTTACCTAAATATTTGATTCTGAATACTTCTACAGCCTCTTTAGAGTTTGTGGTAAATTGTTCTATTTCTGCAATGTGTTCTTTAATCTTTTCGATCATGATGGTTAGCTAAGATTACAAAGCTAGTGATTTTCAACTTTATTCGTGAACTGTGCGATGCTAGATCGAAGTGAGAATTTCTTTTCTCGGTTCGTTCTCAGTTGATTTAAGTCAATTTTTTTAAAATCGGGTAAATGGCCTGAAGTGTACACTTTCTTCAATGGAATTTGCAGGTGCTGACCTAAATCTTTACTCTAAATGATAGATTTCCATGATGTTTTTCAAGTACCCATCAAAATCTATTTTCAGATCGATAAGTTTACCTGTATGCACATCGAAAACCCAACCGTGCAGGATTAAACCTCTATCGCGATAGGCTTTTTGAACAGAGGCGGTCTTGATAAGGTTAACGCACTGTTCTTTAACGTTCAATTCTACCAGACGATCATACTTTTTGTTTTCATCATCGATGTTATTTAGTTCGTTCCTATGAATACGGTATACGTCGCGAATATTACGTAGCCAAGGATTTAGTATACCGAGATCTGCAGATTGCATTGCGGCCTTCACTCCCCCGCAGGCATAGTGTCCGCATACTACAATATGGCTTACCTTCAAATGGTCTACCGCGTAGTTCACCACCGACATTACGTTAAGGTCTATGCTGATGACCATATTGGCGATATTGCGATGTACGAATACCTCGCCCGGTACGGCGCCCATCAATTCTTCCGCACTTACCCGACTATCGGAACAGCCGATATAGAGCAATTCAGGGTTTTGACCTTTGCCCAATTTTTCAAAGTAGTCTTGGTCCGAAGCAAGTTTTTCTGCTATCCAGGTTTTATTGTTTTCAAATACCGTATCTAGGTTCATTTTAAATTTTATTGAAGGCGTAAAGGTTTTGAAAGATAGTCGAATTTAAAATGAAAGCCCACACTTCTGGTATGGGCCTTAAGGTATCATAGAGGGGAATAAGCTATGCGTAAAAATCTACCGATCCTGACGAGATATCATACATCCCACCAACAATTTTGATTTCTCCATCTTCCTCCATTTCAGACAAAATGCGGCTTCTTTGTCGAATATTCTCTATGGTAAGGAGCACATTTTTTGCCGCTACCCTATCAACGAATTCAATATTCCCAGAGTTTCTCTTACTTTCGTCGGCGGGTTCCTTTACCGCCGCGACAGCAGGCTTTATTTTATTGATTAGTGCGGTTAGGTTGCCCATTCTGGCATGGTCACAGGCACCTTTTATTGCGCCGCAACTGGTATGGCCCAAGACCATGATAAGCTTGGTGCCCGCCAATTTTGTTGCGAATTCCATACTCCCCAAGATGTCTTCGTTAACGAAGTTGCCCGCGATTCTTATACTGAAAATATCACCCAGACCTTGATCGAAGACCAATTCTGCCGATACTCTTGAATCGATGCAACTCAAAATCGTAGCGAACGGAAATTGGCCTTCACTAGTATCGTTCACCTGTTCCAATAAGTTTCGGTTCGCTTTTAGATTATTTTGAAAACGTTCGTTACCTTCTTTTAAAAACTGTAAGGCCTTTTCAGGGATCATTGTTGACTGTGTTTCTTTTGTATGTGCTTTCATATTTTTTTATTTTTATTAAAATCAGTTAAACCGTTTTTTTCCGTAGCTTGAAAAACTCGATATAACTTGGAGGGTTTTCGACGGTTCCTCGTTCTGAAACCAGTTTAATTGTAATGTTCCTCGTTTTCGCTTTTGTTGCAAAATCTTCCAGTATCTCAATGATGTCATGGTCAAGGTATCTTGTTTTTCTAACATCCAATTCGAGGTAGGAGTTCTCGGGAAGACTGTCAAGTTCTTTTAAAATCGCCCCTTTGTTGAAAAAGGTAACTTCTTCTGCAAGGGTCATTTTGATTTTGCCGTCATCTATATCTTCTCCTTCTTTATGCAGGAAATGTGAATTTTGATAACTTTTTATGAGGATTACCACAATGCCGACCGAAAGTCCTAAACCGATCCCAATCAACAGATCTGTAAAGACGATGCCTAAAACGGTAATTATGTAAGGTAAAAACTGTTTCCAGCCCAGATCGTACATTTTCTTGAACAAAGCTGGTTTTGCCAATTTATACCCCACAATAAATAGTATGGCTGCAAGAACCGATAACGGAATCATATTCAACAAGGTAGGGATAAAGATTACCGAAATCAAGATTAAAAAGCCATGTAGTATGGTTGCCATTTTGGTTTTGCCACCCGATTGAATATTGGCCGAACTGCGAACGATTACTTGGGTAATCGGAAGCCCACCGATTATGCCCGAGATGATATTTCCGGTTCCTTGTGCCAATAGTTCGCGATTGGTCGGCGTCACTCGTTTTTCAGGATCAAGTTTATCGGTCGCCTCAACAGAGAGCAAGGTTTCTAAACTGGCCACTAATGCTATGGTAAATGCAGTGATCCAAATCTGCGGGTCGGTAATTGCGCTGAAGTTCGGGAAACTGAATTGCGCTAAAAAAGACATAGCATTTTCGGGTACAGGAACCCTGACCAAATGCGATTTCGCAATGGATAGTGTTTCATTCGACTTGGTCACCACGAAGAATAGAATTCCTAAAATAACGGCTACCAAAGGGCCTTGAACAACTTTAAAGAAATTTACTTTTTTGGCAAGGATATTATCCCAAACCAAAATAACCAACAAGCCAACAATGCCTATGATCATCGATCCGACGATAAGATTATCAAAAACATGAAAAATGGCAGAGAATGTATTTTCACCCGAGGCCTCGAAAAAGCTATCGGCTCCTTCGGGCTCTGCATCGTAACCAAAAAAATGTGGTATTTGCTTTAAAATGATAATGATACCGATACCGGTCAGCATTCCCTTTATGACAGAAGAGGGAAAATAGTAACCGATGACCCCAGCTTTCAAAAGCCCGAAAAGAACCTGAATAGCACCGCCCAGTACCACGGCTACAAGAAAGTTTTCATAACCTCCCAAAGCGCCGATGGCGGTCAATACAATGGCCGCTAAACCTGCAGCTGGGCCGCTTACCCCTACATTGGAACCACTTAGGGCGCCAACAATAATTCCCCCGACTATTCCGGCGATTAACCCCGAGAACAATGGTGCGCCACTGGCCAGTGCAATACCAAGGCATAAAGGTAATGCCACGAAAAATACTACGACGCTGGCGGGTAGGTCATTCTTTAAATGTTTGAACATATCATAAATATTTATTTCTTCGATACTCTTAGTTATCGAAGACAGGTTAGGGTATTAAAAAGGTAGAACCTAAAACTAAATGATCGATTCAGGGGGGGGAAGCAGAATACGTTGCGTATGTATGGCGTAACCTAAAAAAAGGTAGGCATTTGCAGTAAAGCGTTCTTTTTTGTTGAACAGAAAAAGCATAAAGTACCTATTATTTACAACAATCTTCTCCTCGTCAAGATTAATTTTGTACTGTTCTTGCTGTTCCTCTTCATTGAAACTCGTTACAATAATTGGGGTATCAGAAGTGAACAAGGTTATCACGCTAGGTGCTGCAATGGTAAAAAGCCAAAGCAACAATATAACCGAACGCGCGAATATTTTCATACCATCAAATAGAGAACACAAATATAACAGTAATACTATTATTTGATGTTAAAGAATAATTAAAAATCTTTTAACGGTTTTATGTTCTCTGATAATAACCAGCCTGTCTGTCCGTCGGCGATGCGAATTTTCCTCCAATCTTTCAGTTCTTCCACTACGTTCAATTTAGTGCCTTCATGCAGTTTGAAAACCTCTTGACTTCTTTCGTTCGGCTCTGATTTAACGGTCACTTGATCAGCAAATACAATAGCTGGTTGATCTGCATTGAAATTATCATATTCCATATACGCGAACACTACGGCTATCAACGAAATTAGGAGCGCTACGCTGCTTGAGATAAAGGCAATGCGCTTATAGGTGGCAAGTCTAAAATAGTAAAAAGCGATGTAGAGCAATACGAAGAGCAACATGGACCCCACTGCGGTATACCCCCATTGCTCGAACGAGAGCACGCCTACAATACTGTCGTACAACTTTGAAAATCCAGTTTGGGGCAGAGATTCTATGGCGTCTAAAGTCATGTTCTTGGCAAATGCCAGATTGTTCGTAATCTCAGGGTCTTTGGGCTTCAAAAGTAACGCCTTCTCATAATAGTAAACGCTTGGCGCCACTTGGTTGAGCTTGTAATAAGAATTACCGAGATTGAAGTAGAGGTCGGCAGAGTGTTGGCCATTTGCTATAATCTTCAAATAACTCTCTATGGCTCTTTCATAATTACCTTCATTATAGGCATCGGTCGCATTATTGAACAATGCATCATTTTGGGCGGAAACCAAAAACGTCGTTAGCATAACTATAATGTGGATACTCTTTTTCATGCTCACAATTGTTTATCGAGATTTGATATGACCTCACTTGCCTTGTCATAATCTTGTTGGATCTGCACATCAGAAAATGGGCTGTAACGTGCCATCTCACAGTTTTTCAGTAAACCGATGAATCCATCTTTGGTAGGGCTATCAATGTTCTTTTCTGTTAACAGCATTTGTATTTTGTCTTTACTGAAATCTGATGTTTCTATTTTAAGCTTCGCCTTAAGGTAATTGTGCAGACCTTTCTCTAAGGCAACATAGAAGGCATCTTTATTTCCTATCGCCTTTTTAGCCTCTGACAGATATTTTCTTGCCAATTTATTGGCTCTTTTTATTTTGTTACCTGCCAGATCGCCGGCAATGGCTTCGCGTTTCTTGCGCAACAGCACCGCAATCGGAATGATTAGCAAAGGAAGCAGTAACCAAAGCCAGAAACGGGTTGATCCAAAAAAGTAGTTACTACCGATCGCTGTAAGGTTCGGGGTCAGTCTTATGAAATTGAACTGGTCGCCAGTTGCCACCACGGCCTGCCGATTTACACCAACGGGTAAATTCGAAGTTGCGCCGCCTGTTGGTCCTTCCATTACATTGATTACGATTTCATCAGAGGAAAGAGTGGTATACTTACTGGTGCTCGGATCGAAAAAACTAAATGAGATAGGGGGGATAGGATATTTACCCTTGAACTCTGGCACTATAGTATAATTGTTACTTACCTTACCTTGTGAGCCAGCAATGGAGGTAGTTACTTTTTCATCGAATTCAGGTTCATAAACTTCCAAAGCGCTGGGCAGGTTGGGTTCGGGCAATTGAAAAAGCTTCAGATTACCCTTACCACTTATCTCTACTTTTGCCTGCAGTGATTCTGAGGCGTTCAGGCTTGTTTTAGAAGTAGTTACCGAAAAGTCGAATTGCCCTACCGCCCCGCTGAAATTCGCGGGCTTGCCTTCTGCTGGTAAAGGCTTTACATCAATGGTACGGTTTCCTGCGGATACGGTCTTGTTGGCTTGTGAATAGATACGACCACCGAAAAAATCTCTCTGGTTAGTCGGTACATCAACGGTTACTTCAAGGGAAAGAGGTTCTATTTCTAGTTTCCCCGATTTTTGTGGATATAAGACTACCCTTTTCAAGATTACATACCGATACGCCTTTCCTTTATAGGTGCCGTTTGTGGCGTTTCTGGCGGTAACGGGAATGTCTTGACTCCAAAAATTATTGTACTTCGGGTTGTCTAGTGGCCTATAGTTAGAAACACTGATCGATGGGGCCACGTACAATTTGTACACCACGCTTACGGCTTCGTTGAGATAGGGATCTGTTTTTGAGACCTCGGCCACCAAATGAAGGCTTTCATCCGCCACATCATCAACGGTCATTTGGTCACTGGGTTTGTCGACTGCCGCCGTTACCTCGACCTCTTTTGCCAGTGATTTGTAGGTCTTTCCATTAATTACAATGGAAGCCTGCCCGATGGTAAACTTGCCTCTAGCGGTGGGTTGTAAGGTGTAAGAATAGCTTTTGGAATAACTACGAACACCGTTGATCCAAGAAGAACTGATAGATTGCATTGGCCCCATTAGCACCCTGAACCCATTGAATTCAGGGGGAGTAAAATTATCCCCGTCTTGGTTCATGGCGAATTCAACGCGCAGTCGCTCGTTGATGCCCAGTTTTTCTTTGCTGAGGTTTACGTCAAAACTGACCGCATCTTGATCTTGCGCCCGAAGTAGCAGGGCAAAAAATAAAAGGGGGAATATGTAAAAATAGCTTCTAAACATTTTTGGTTCTACCAGTCTTTTTCATTTTTTACTTTAACACCTTTTACTTTTTGGGCGTCTATTTTTTCTTGCACCTTTTTTTCTTCGTTCTGCATGGCCTCTAGCAGATTTTGAATTTGCTGCTTTGACAATTGATTCGGTCTGGGTTGCTGTTGCTCTTCTTCTTGGTCACCGGGGTCGGGTTGTTTCTTTTGCTCTTCCTTTTTCTCACCGTCACCCTCTTTATTATCTTCTTTCTTTTCGTCGCCTTTGTCTCCTTCGTCTTTGTTATCGTCTTTTTTTTCGTCTCCGTCGTCGCCTTCTTTTTTATCTTCGTTCTGGTCTTTCTTCTGATCCTCTTTATCCTTATCGTCTTTATTGTCTTCGTTCTTCTGTTCGTCTTGTTCTTTCTTTAGCATCTCTTTTGCCAAGGCCAGATTATAACGCGTCTCTTCATCTGTAGGATTATTTCTTAAGGCCTCCTTGTAGGCCTCCACCGCTTTTTCATACTCCTTTCGCTTCATGAATACATTGCCCATATTATGGTAGGCCTTATGCTTGTCGGTTTTCTGGGTCGCCATTTCACCCGCTTCTTTAAACCGTCCGAAAGCTTCGCTATAGGTTTCCTTACTGTAATAAGCGTTTCCTAGGTTATAGGGTGCCGCTGCGTTTTGGGTGCTTTTTGATATAGCTTTTCTATAATCAACCTCAGCTTCTACGAAATTGTTATCAGCAAGGTCTCTATTGCCTTCCCAAGTTAAATTCGTTGATTCGTTCAGTGCCTTTATTTTCTTTTTGTCATCATCTTGGGCCAAGGTCGAACCTGCCCATAGTAGCAAAAGAATAATTACCATTCTGTTCATATTATTCCACCTTTTTTTCGTTAAACAAATTTAGCTTCTTCAGCCACTTGGTTTTTTTATCAAGAACAAAAACATCTAAAAATAGAAAGAACAGGCCGGCCCCTAAAAACCATTGATATTGGTCCTTATATTCCGCGAACTGTTTGGCTTCGAATTCTTTCTTGTCCATTTGGTTCAATTGTTCTTTAATGAATTCAACAGCTTCCTCGGTATTGGAACCATCGATGTATTCTCCGTTTCCTTCATCGGCAATATCTTCTAGAACCTGTTGGTTCATTTTGGTAATCACCACTTCGCCGTTAGCATCTTTCTTAAGACTCTCAACTACACCGTTCACTTTTAAAGGTATGGGCGCGCCCTTACTTTTGCCAACGCCAATGGTGAAAATTCGAATACCTTGCTCGGTGGCCTCTTCTACCGCACCTAGGGTGGATCCTTCTGAATGATCCTCACCATCGGATATGATGAACAGCACACGGTTTGTTTGGTCTTCGTCGTCATAATACGTCGTTGCTAACTCAATGGCCTGGTCAATGGCCGTGCCCTGTGAGGTAAGCATGTCGGTATTCATGCTTTGTAAGAACATTTTGGCCGCACCATAGTCGGTAGTAATGGGCAATTGTGGAAAGGCTTGCCCGGCATAGGCTATTATACCTATACGGTCACTCGCCAATTGGTTGATGATTTCCGAAACCAATCTTTTGGCTTTTTCCAGACGGTTCGGGGCGATATCTTCGGCAAGCATACTTTTTGAAACATCAAGGGCAAAGACAATGTCGACACCTTCACGTTTTACGGTTTCCAATTTCGTACCCATTTTCGGGTTTACCAAACCTAGGGTCAATGATGCGATGCCCAAAAGCAATAGTAAAAGTTTCAAGCTAGACTTAAAATCGGATCTATCGGGGGTCAATCTTTTCAACAATGGGAAGTCGGCAAATTTCTTCTGCGTTCTTTTTTTCCAGATTTGAAGGAATACGAAAAGAAGGATCAACACCGGAATGATGAACAATAAATAGAAATATATTTTTTCGTCTAACAACATCTGTTCTATATAAAACTTCTAAAGAGGGTGTTTCTCAAAATCCATTCCAACAGCAGTAGTGCAGTTGCCAATAGCACCCAAGGCCTGAATTTTTCATCGTAACGGGTGTACTTGAATTCTTCTATTTCGGTTTTTTCCAATTTATTGATTTCGTCGTAAATGGCCTCAAGCTTATCGTTATCTGTGGCCCTGAAATATTTGCCCCCGGTAACGTTGGCTATGTCCTTTAATAGTTGTTCATCGATTTCTACTTGGCGCATACCATATCTGAACGATCCATCTGCGTTGTATGCTATAGGTGATAAGGCATTACCATTCGTACCAAGACCAATGGTGTACGTCTTGATATTATACTCAACGGTAAGGTCTGCAGCTGTTTGCGGCTCGATAAAACCGCTGTTGTTTACCCCATCGGTAAGTAAAATGATAATCTTGCTAATGGCCTTGCTTTCTTTCAACCTATTGACCGACGTTGCCAGCCCCATACCTATGGCTGTGCCGTCATTTAATTGGCCATAGGTAATCTCTCGTAGGGCACTCAGTACAATAGATTTATCACTGGTAATCGGGGTCTTCGTATACCCTTCTCCCGCATAGGCCACAAGGCCGATTCGGTCGCTTGGGCGTTGCTTGATAAAATCAGCGGCAACCTCTTTTAACGCGGCCAAACGATTGGGCTTCAGATCGCGGGCCAACATACTTGATGACACATCGATCGCCATGACGATATCGATACCTTTTGTAGTTTTTGTTCTGGTGGATACATCTTTGGTCTGCGGCCGTGCCATGGCAATAATGATACCCGCCAATGCCAACAAACGTAAAATGAACAGTAGGGGCTTTAATTTAGGTAGTAGGCCGACTTTTCCAAAGCCCTTGATACTTGATATTTTCAAGGAAGCAGTCTGCTCTTTGCGCTTAAAAAAGAACCAAAGTACTGCTAGAGGAAGCAATAAGAGCAACCAAAAGAAATCTGGATTCGCGAATTCAATATCGTTAAGCATCACACTTCTGTTTTCACTTCTACCGTGTTTAATATTCTGGATACAATTTCTTCCGCATAGTTATCACCATCCTTCCAGGTTAAGATGATATACTGTTGAAAACCTTTTCCTCCGAAGAGTAACATGGTATATTTTCCATTAACTAGCTCCTTTGATCTTGGCACTGAAAATTTACCGCTGCCGAAGACTTTCAATCCTTTTACTCCTGAAATGGTTTCGAACTCCTCGTTTTTGGTTATGATGTTTTTCGCCCCCGTCTCCTCGAATTTTTTCAACATTTGTTCCACGGTTTGATCAAAAACAGGATCTACGGGTTCCGTTAAGGTTATTGAGGTGGTGCCCATGGTAAAAAGACCGATCGAACTGTGGTACGAGAATGCCTGTATCTCTTTTATGGCTGCCGCAGCCTCTGCTGGCAATTTTATGTTTTCACGTTTTAAAACTTCGGGGGTTTCTAAGATGATAGGAGGATAACCGTAGGAACTAGAGACCCATTCACCCTCTAACAATTCTTTAGTAGGGTGGCCTAGAACGGTATCTTTAGCATACTGCCAGCCGTAATAGCCGATTGCGGCGGCGACAGAAAAGAAAATGACAAATGCAATACCGGCCACCGTAATGACAAGCCTCTTTTTTTGTTTTCTTCTACCTAATTCTTCTTGGTACTCTGCCTGCTGCATCAATTCTTCCTCTGTAGGCTCAGGAATAGCCTCATGGGTTTTGATTACGATTAGTTCAATTGATTTTCTGTCGGCTTCGGCTACCGAAGTATCTGGTTTCGATTTAGCGAATTTCACCAAATCGGCCGTTTGCAATATTCTTTTGAACCTAAAAATGGTGTCTTTGTCAAGTTGTAGTTCACCTGCATCGGTCATTAACTCCAATTTCTCTATCAATTGGTCCGTGGTGCTTTCCAAAGCGCTTACGTGAACATCTTCCTCTAAATAACTGCGCACAATATCGGTCAGTTCCGAATAGTATTCTTTGTACTGGTCTTGAATTAGGTATTTCGAATTCTCTAGCTTTTTCAATTCTATCAAAGCACGATCGTAAGGAGGTAACAAGGCCACTTTTTCTTCTTCTGTCAAAGGCTTCTTTCGAAAAACGAACCAATACAGTAATCCAATGATCAAGATAAGACCGGCTACAATGCCTAACAAAATTTTCCACCAATCCGAATTACTTTTTTTGACCTCGATCAACGGTTTGATGTCGAACATTTTCTGGGCCAGGGTGTCTACGGGTACGGTGGCAACATTGATCAAGAGTGAATCGGTAAAAAAGCCTTGGCCGTTGATTTCTATTCTTTGTGTAGGAAGTTTATACGCACCCGAATCAAATTGGGTCAGGGCATATGTTTTTTCAAGGGTCATGCGATCCTTCTTTCTCGTGGTGTCGGTTTTAAACGCCTCCACGGTTTCTAATGGCGAAAAAGTTTGTCCCTCAGGAAAGATTACCTGTGCCGTAGTATCAACCTCTACGGTTACCTTGAACCTCACCTGCTCTCCAATTTTTATATAGGTGGTATCTATTTCAGAACTTACCTTAGGTACGGTTTGGGCGACCACTTTTAAAGTGAAAAGAAAAAAACATGCCGTAGCCATCTGCTTCATAAGCACCGAACAATCCTGAATCCTTATCGTATCATGCATATTGCCCATCAACCTCTTCGCTTGAAATATCCTAATAACTTTTTCACGTAACTTTCGTCAACGCGGCAATCCAGAACGCCACAACCTGATTTGGTAAAGGTTTCCTTAAAATAAGCTACCCGCTCACGGTGGTATTTTCCGTATGCCGTGCGCACACTTTTCGATTGGGTGTTGACCAATTTAATAGCGCCGGTTTCGGCATCCTGCATTTGCACCATGCCCAAATTTGGTATGGCCTCTTCGCGTTCATCGAAGATGCGTATGCCAGTAACGTCATGCTTATTTCCTGTAATCTTCAATGAACGCTCATAATCATCGGCGATAAAATCCGATAGCACAAAAACGATTGCTTTCTTCTTCATGACACTGGTCAAGAACTTCAGCGCTTCTGAAATATCGGTGCGGTTGCTTTTGGGTTTGAATTCAAGCAGTTCGCGTATAATTCGCAGTACATGACTTTTTCCCTTTTTCGGGGGAATGTAAATTTCAACCTGGTCAGAGAATAGGACCAGGCCTACCTTATCATTGTTCTGTAAGGCCGAAAAAGCCAAGGTGGCCGATATTTCAGTAATGATATCTTTCTTGAATTGATTAGTGGTGCCGAAAAGTTCAGAACCACTGACATCGACCATAAGCATCATGGTCAATTCGCGCTCTTCTTCGAAGACCTTTACAAAAGGTTCATTATAACGGGCCGTAACGTTCCAATCGATACTTCGCACATCATCACCGAACTGGTATTGACGTACTTCACTGAACGTCATACCGCGCCCCTTGAAGGTAGAGTGGTATTCGCCGCCAAAAATATGGTCAGAAAGACGGCGCGTCTTAATCTCTATCTTACGTACTTTCTTAAGTAGCTCTTTGGTATCCATCGGTTTCAGTAAACAGTATTCAGTTGCAGTTGGCAGTTTGTATAGGTTGAAATCAGGTTTGATTTTCAAAGCAAAGTGGTCACCGCTAACCGCTACTGCCGACTGTGCACTTTTTAAGGTACTTCGATTTCGTTTACGATCTTGTTGATGATTTCCTCTGAAGTGATGCTTTCCGCTTCCGCTTCGTAAGTGATACCGATTCGGTGACGCAGCACATCATGTACCACTGCCCGTACATCTTCTGGCACAACATAGCCCCGACGTTTGATAAACGCATAACATTTGGCCGCTACCCCAAGGTTGATGCTTCCACGCGGCGACGCTCCGAAACTGATCAGAGGTTTTAAATCACCTAATTTGTATTTTTCAGGGTATCGGGTCGCGAAAACAATATCTAAAATGTACTTTTCTATTTTCTCGTCCATGTAAACCTCACGTACCGCTTTTTGCCCGTTTAAGATCTGCTTTAGGGTAACAACCGGTTTGACCTGGTCATAAGCCCCGAGCATGTTTTGTCGCATGATCAATTGCTCCTCGTTCATTTTCGGATAATCGATTACGGTCTTCAGCATGAAACGATCAACCTGGGCTTCGGGTAGTGGGTATGTACCTTCTTGTTCCACCGGGTTTTGGGTGGCCATCACCAAAAACGGTTTGTCTAAAACAAAAGTTGTGTCGCCGATCGTCACCTGCTTTTCTTGCATGGCTTCCAATAGTGCCGATTGTACTTTGGCCGGAGCCCGGTTAATTTCATCCGCTAATACAAAATTGGCAAAAATGGGCCCTTTTTTGATTGAGAAATCGTTCAATTTCATGTTGTAGATCATCGTACCGACAACATCGGCCGGCAAGAGATCGGGGGTAAACTGAATTCGGCTAAATTCGCCTTGAACGGCTTTTGACAAGGTGTTTATCGCAAGGGTCTTTGCCAGACCGGGCACACCTTCTAAAAGAATATGTCCTTGCCCCAAAAGTCCGATAAGCAATCGCTCGACCATATGTTTCTGGCCCACGATCACTTTGTTCATTTCTAACATCAGTAAATCGATAAATGCACTTTCTTGAGCAATTCTCTCGTTAACGGCGCTAATATCGACAGTCGTATTTTCTTCCATATAATTATTTAAAATTGAGGTACCCGTTGGTTGTGAAATAGTAAGGGGTGCAAATTGAAAATTTATTCATTGTTTGGCTGTTAACGATTGGTTAAAAAATGGTTTGATGCCTTATTATTATGAAGTTTTTAAGGTATTACCCATGAACCCTGTATAAAAAATCATAAGCACCGAACAATTTGTTTTTTAACATCTTAACGAAACCTACGAAGT
>JBHJNU010000074.1:0-18647 GCA_050330515.1 Flavobacteriaceae bacterium
TATCGGGCGTATCGAAGGCATAATAGGCATGACCTTTTTCAATGAGGTCGTCGGCATATTTCCGGTAGAGATGTTTACGCTCACTTTGTCGGTATGGGCCAAAGCTGCCGTTAGCACTCAACTTGGCGTGGGTGCTGGAACCGACGGGCCCTTCATCAAAGGGAATTCCGCACCAGTTCAGAGCGTCGATAATGTACTTTTCCGCTCCTTCTACGTAGCGGTTTTGATCCGTATCTTCTATACGCAGTATAAAGTCGCCCCCATGTTTCTTGGCGAACAAATAGTTGAAAAGCGCCGTACGTACCCCGCCAATATGTAAAGGACCGGTAGGACTAGGGGCGAATCGAACTCTGACTTTTTGGTTCATACGTAGATTTTTGCGTTGCAAATATAGATAAAGCAGGCCAACCCTTGAAAGTTGAATTTTGAGTTTGCTGCCCTTGCGGCAGATGGAGGTAAAGTACTTACTAAATTTAAAGAAGGTTTTTCATATGTTCAGGAATTCTGGGGTTCATGATTCTGAACCAAAGTGGCGGAAAAAAAGACATAACCATTGAGGTCGGGTAGCCGAAGGGCATTTGAGGGGAAATGTCATGATAGTCAAGTAGCTGGTATTTTTTGGCTGACTTGTAATGATGATCACTATGGCGGGTTAGTTCGTAGAGAACAATGCGACCCATAACGTGGTTACTGTTCCATGAATGCACTTCGCTAACCCGCTCGTATCGCCCAGAGGGCAATATGGTGCGCATAAGCCCGTAATGTTCAATGTAGTTGACCGTTTCTAAGAGAAGAAAACCAACAATACCTGATGCAAGTGCAAAGATAAATCCTAGGGTGTTGAAAAAGAGGAGTATAAGTAGTAAATACAACCCTTGGAACAGAACATACCAAAGCATGTCGTTTTTAAGGGACAAGAATCCCTCACCCTCTTTTTTTAGTAGCTGTTGCTGTATTTTCCATGCACTACTATATTGCCTGATGACAGAAGTAAACCAGAATGAATATACAGATTGATTGTATCTGGCGGTTGCTGGATCTTCTTTGGTCGCCGCATTGACGTGGTGCCCAAAATTGTGCTCTATATAAAAGTGCATATAAAAGGATGGTAATAAGAGCAATTTAGCTAAAAAGCGCTCGTTGGTAGTTTGTCGGTGCCCTAGTTCGTGGGCTACATTGATTCCGTTGGTTCCGAGAACGATCCCTACGGAAAGAACTAATCCGAATAGTTCAACATAGGTGTAACGGTTAGACGAAATATCGTGCAAGGTAAAAAGTAATAGTCCGAATACGATAGGTATATTGATGTAAAGCATCCAGTCGAAGAGTTTGCTTTGTTGTTTTTGCTCACGTTTTCGACCTACGTGATTGGAGGTATCTTGGGGCAGCGCAATTTCTAGAATAGGAAGAATTACGAATGCGTAAATAGGGGTGAAGAAACTCCAATTCCCCTTAAAGTAAATACTAATTACCGCAGAAATGGGTAAGGTCATTGCGGCCAAGTACTTTAAATCTCTCATAATAGCGGTTTTAACAAGAATTTGATGCTTAAATTTGTGACAACTAGTATCTTGGTATTAAATATAGCGCAAATTGAACAATTACGATAGCATCTTAAGTAAGCTTGAAGAGTTTACTAAAAAACACTACACGAAACTATTGCTAAAGGGCCTTCTGCTTTTTTTACTTTTCGGACTGCTATTTTTTATGATGGTCTTGGGCGTTGAGTACCTACTCTGGTTAAATTCGACAGGGAGGTTTGTACTCTTATGTCTTATTGTAGCGGTGGAATTTTTCTTGTTGTTCAGGTATATTTTGACACCTATTTTTTATCTGTTTAAGATAAAGAAGGGGATTACCAATAAAGAGGCCTCGGTGATGATTGGCAGGCATTTTCCGGAAATAGATGATAAATTGTATAATCTGTTGGAGTTTGCGGACAACAATGTCCAGTCTGAATTGTTGCTTGCCAGTATTGATCAGCGGTCTTCACTTATGAGGCCGATACCGTTTACCAAAGCCATAGATTTTAAGGAAAACTTCAAATACCTGAAGTATTTGGCAATACCGGCAGTTTTACTCTCCTTGCTTTGGATAAGTGGCATTAGCGCTTCTTTTTTCGGTTCTAGCCAACGTATCGTGAACTATGACGTCGCTTATGAACCACCGGCTCCATTTAGTTTTAAGTTGATGTCAAATGAACTTGATGTGCTCAATGATAGGCCATTTACGATCTTCGTTGCCACTGAGGGGGAAATAAGGCCAGATATAGTGTTTATTGTAATAGAGAACGATAAGCGTGTATTACATGAACAGAATGGGGTATTTCAGTATACGTTTACCATGCCGATGCAATCTGTTGAGTTTTATTTTGAAGCCAACGATATCCGTTCACGAACTTACCAGTTGAATGTTAGGGAAACGCCTACTATCCAGAATTTCGAGTTACTATTAGATTATCCGCCATATACCAATAGAATGCAAGAGATCCTAAAGGGTACAGGTAACGCTGTTTTTCCTGAAGGTACACGTGTAACCTGGAGTATTCAGGGGCAGCACACCGATAAGATAAGTATAGTTACAGAAGATACCACTAGGTTACTGGTCAAGGAGGGCAAGATTTTTAGTTTGTCGCAAAAGGTCTATGCTAATTTGCCATATGAACTGGCAACAGCTAACAAGCATGTTGATAATTATGAGCGATTAGCTTATGAGTTTAGGGTTATTAAAGATGCATATCCTGAAATACAGGTTAAAGATGTAAAGGACTCTCTCAGCCCTAATACGGTCTATTACATAGGCGAAATTTCTGATGATTATCTGATAAGAAAAGTTGAATTAGTGTACTATACTGAAGACGATGAAACCAATGCAAAGCGTTTGAAACTGCTAGAACCAAATAGTAATCTTGAGCAGTTTTATTATACTTTTCCATCGGGACTACAATTAGAAGCAGGCAAGAACTACAGTTACCATTTCGAGGTAACTGACAACGATGCTATTCATGGAGGCAAGGTATCAAAAAGCCAGGTATTCAGTACAGCATTGTTAGATGATGATGAATTGAGAAATAAAGATTTGGAATTACAGCAAGATATAATAGACAACATAGACAAATCTTTGGATAAGTTTAAGGAACAAGAACAATCGTTGAAGGAAATTAATCGAGGGCAAAAGGAGAAGAAGGAATTAAACTTTAATGACCAAAGGCGGATAAAGGACTTTTTGCAGAAGCAGCAACAACAAGAAAGTATGATGCAGAAGTTCAGTAAGCAGTTAAAGGAGAATCTCAACAAAAGTGAGAATGAGGATAAGATGAACGAACTGCTTAAAGAACGTCTTGAACGACAAGAAATGGAAGCAAGGAAAAATGAAAAACTTTTAGAGGAACTGAACAAGGTTGCCGATAAGATCGATAAGGAAGAACTGGCAAAGAAATTAGATGAACTAGGTAAGAAACAGCAAAACAGTCAACGAAGTTTAGAGCAGTTGTTAGAATTGACAAAAAGGTATTATGTAAGTGAAAAAGCGGCACAACTAGCTAGGGATTTGGAGAAATTGGCAGATAGGCAAGAGAAGGCTGCGGAGAACAACAAGGAGTCGGAGGAAGCTAATGAACAGAACGAACTGAATAAGGCCTTTGAGAAACTTGCGGAAGAACTTAAAGAGTTGGATAAGGACAATCAAGATTTAAAGAAGCAGTTACCACTGGAGTTCGGTAAAGAGGAACAGGAGGCGGTGAAGACGGATCAGAAAGAGGCTTCGGATGAGTTAAATAAGAGAAAGTCGAAAGAAACCAGTGATAATGATAAACAAGAAGCTCGAAAGAAAGCCTCTCAAAAACAGAAATCTGCGTCTCAGAAAATGAAAAAAATGAGCAAGGATCTAGCAGAATCTTCTGCCAATGGAGGCGCTGGTGGATCGAGTGTGTCTGAAGATGCGGAGATGTTGCGACAAATTCTTGATAATCTGGTTACGTTTTCATTTAAGCAGGAAGGCTTGTTCGATAGTTTAGAAGATATCGATAGTGATATTTCACAGTTTTCAGGAAGTATTAAAGAGCAACAGGAATTACGCGAACTATTCGAACACGTTGATGATAGTTTGTTTGCCTTATCCTTGCGCCGCGCTGAATTATCTGAATTTGTAAATGAGCAAATAACGGAGGTCTTTTATAATATGGACAAGGCGCTGGAGAGCATAGCGGAGAACCAAATATACCAAGGAGTATCTTACCAAAAGTATGTATTGAACGCGTCAAATAGTTTATCCGATTTCTTGGCGAACATTCTCGATAATATGCAAGAAAGTATGCAGTCTGGACCAGGACAAGGTGATGGACAAGATGCGCAATTACCTGACATTATCAAAAGCCAGGGTGAGTTGAAACAAAAGATGGAAGGACAAGGGAAGGAAGGCCAAGGAAATCCACAGGGTACAGGAGGACAAGGAAAAGAGGGAGAAGGTAAGAATAGTGAGGCCAAGGGTGATGCTGGAAAGGAAGGAACCAGCGGTAAGGGAGAAAAAGGGAAGTCAAATGGTGAAGGAAATGAAGGAGAAGAAGGGAATGGTGGGCAAGGAAATAAGGGAAAACAAGGGCAAGGTGAAGGCGGGGGAACTAACGGTCAAGGTGGAGTGGATACGGATAATGGGCCAAGCGAAAAAGAACTTAGGGAAATCTATGAAATTTATAAGGAGCAACAGGTTATTCGAAACAGATTGGAACAGCAATTGCAGAATATGATCAATGGCAGTGATCGGAAATTAGGAGAAAAGCTGATTCGACAGATGGAGGACTTTGAAAATGAACTTCTAGATAGGGGTTTCACACAGCAAGGATTGAATAGGTTAAATACAATTCAGTACGAGCTACTAAAATTAGAGAATGCTGCGCTCAAACAAGGAAGGAAATCCGATCGTGAAAGTGTAAGTAATAACAATCGATTTACAAATACGATTACCTCAATGCCAGAGCAGTTGGAGAATTATCGAAATGAGATAGAAATTTTGAACAGACAGGCATTACCTTTGCGCCAAAATTATAAGATAAAGGTAAAGGAGTATTTCAAGAACAATGATTGAGTTTCATTATGAATTGGATTTTGAACTTCCCGACGAAAACTTGTTTTCGAATTGGGTTTATGATATGGTATCTTCGGAAAAGGCGTCTATCAAGCAAATAGTATACATTTTTTGTGACGACAGGTTTTTATTGAATTTGAATCAAAAATACCTAGAACACGACGAGTACACTGACATCGTCACTTTTGATTATTCGCAGGCAGACGATATTGCTGGCGATATTTTTATATCGGTCGATAGATTGCGGGAAAACGCTTTGTTATATAACGTCTACTTTGAAGAAGAATTGAAAAGGGTTATGGCGCACGGTGTATTGCATCTTATGGGCTATAATGATAAGTCCCCTGAGGAGATTGCGGAAATGAGGTGGAAGGAAGCTGAAAAAATGAAATTGTTCCACGTGGAACAGTAAGGTGCTTTGTTACTTTGGACAGGGATTCTAGTTAGGCAAGTAGGTTCACACTAGGTTTATAATTATAAAGATAATCGATGTTTGAAAAGGAGTATGATGTAATAGTCGTTGGTGGCGGACATGCGGGAGCCGAAGCGGCCGCTGCAGCCGCAAATATGGGTTCAAGGACACTTTTGGTCACCATGAACCTTCAAACTATTGGTCAGATGTCATGCAATCCCGCCATGGGCGGTATTGCGAAAGGACAGATAGTGCGTGAGATTGACGCCCTTGGAGGCTATAGTGGCATTGTCACCGATAAGTCTGCTATTCAGTTCAAGATGTTGAATAAATCCAAGGGCCCTGCAATGTGGAGTCCGCGGGCTCAGAATGACCGTATGCGTTTTGCCGAGGAATGGCGTTTGGCATTGGAGAATACACCGAACTGTGATTTTTATCAAGAAATGGTTAATGGTCTTTTGATAGAGAACGATCGTGTGGTAGGGGTAAAGACCTCCCTAGGTATTGATATACGTGGAAGGGCGGTGGTACTGACAAATGGTACTTTTCTTAATGGGTTGATTCATATCGGTGAAAAGCAGTTCGGGGGTGGCAGAGCCGGTGAGAAGGCCGCGACAGGCATAACTGAACAGTTGGTAGAATTAGGTTTCGATAGCGGACGAATGAAGACTGGTACACCACCAAGGGTTGATGGTCGTTCGCTAGATTATTCTAGAATGATTGTTCAACCAGGCGATGTTAGGCCAGAAAAGTTTTCTTATACAGCGACAGCGGCCCTAAAATATCAGCGCGATTGTCATATGACACATACAAGTCAGTTGGTTCATGACCTACTTAAAGAAGGTTTCGATAGATCGCCGATGTTCAATGGTCGCATCAAGAGCATTGGGCCGAGGTATTGTCCTTCTATAGAGGATAAGATCAATCGCTTCGCGGACAAGGATAGCCATCAATTGTTTGTAGAACCTGAAGGCTGGCACACGGTTGAAGTGTATGTAAACGGATTTTCTACCTCCTTGCCAGAAGATGTTCAGTTTAAAGCGTTACGGTCAGTGGTAGGCTTCGAAAATGTGAAGTTCTTCAGACCTGGATATGCAATCGAATATGACTATTTTCCACCTACTCAGTTGAAGCATACACTCGAAACAAAGTTAATTGACAATCTTTATTTTGCCGGACAGATCAATGGTACAACCGGATATGAAGAAGCGGCCTCGCAAGGGCTTATGGCAGGTATAAATGCACATCTCAAAATCAATGAAAAGAATCCTTTTATCCTCAAAAGAGACGAGGCCTATATCGGAGTTTTGATTGATGACCTTATTACAAAAGGCACGGAAGAGCCTTATCGCATGTTCACTTCTAGGGCTGAATATAGAACATTGTTGCGGCAAGATAATGCCGATTTAAGATTGACTCCTAAGGGCTTTGAAATTGGTTTGGCAAAAGCCGACCGTTTAAAAAGAATGGAGTTGAAACTTCGAAATTCAGATGCTTTTGTCAAATTTTTCAAAGAAACCAGCGTACTGCCTGAGGAGATCAATCCGATTTTAGAAAGTGTCGATTCTGCCTTGGTCAGCCAATCGGACAAGATGTACAAATCTTTTTCCAGACCCAATGTAACTATAGACCACATGCTTCAATTGAATGCAGTTGCGGCCTTTGTGGAAGAACATGAGTTTGACAACGAAGTGCTGGAACAGGCAGAGGTGCAGATCAAATATGCCGGATACATCGCTAAGGAAAAAGTCAATGCCGATAAGTTGAATCGACTAGAAGATGTGAAGATCCCGGATGATTTTGATTACACCAAGCTCAAATCACTGTCTTATGAAGCAAGAGAAAAGCTTAATGCCATAAGACCCGTTACTATTTCACAGGCGTCGAGAATAAGCGGTGTAACACCATCTGACATAAGCGTGCTTTTGGTTTTTATGGGAAGATGACTCTATATGTTCCACGTGGAACAGTGGTGGAAGAATAAACAATAATGTCATGTATTGGGATTCGATTTAAGCACATTTAATTTGTTCACCTGAAAAAAGAAGATCGTCAATTTGGCGCAATTATTGATGGTACCTGAAGCTCGAACCATCTTAAAATGAGGAAAACGATATTCTGCACACTTACACTCTTTATTCTTCAATCGTGTATTCCATTAAGGGTGGCGCCAACTATAGAAGATTACAAGGTAACTAGGGGTAAGCGCTTTAAAAGAAGCCTTGCGAAGAGGGAAATGTTCATTTTTCAAGACCCCAAATTGGCCGGGAACTTTTACGATTATGTAAACATAAAATACCGTTTAAATCATGAGAATGTCTATGACGATGTTCCCTTCTTAATTAATGGTGAACAATATTTCTTTTCCTTCTATGAAGTTCAAATACCCGATAAAACTTTGAATTTGGCACCTCTAATGCTTCACTTAGCGGTAAATGCCGCTTTAGGGAACGAAGATCCGCTTGAAGATTATGATGCTGATGGAGACATCTACAAGCGAGAAAACTGGTATATCGCGATTGAAGTTTATAATGAGATAGAAAAAGATTGTCTTGCCGATACCGCACTTTCAAGGGAAGCGGTTTTAAAGTATCTTCGTGTTCTGAAGAAGGAGTATCTCACCACCTACAACTACCATGAAACTGTTTTTAAAAACTAGAGATTATGCTGTTTCCAACGAGGAGTTTAAGTTGCTCCATAACGAGGAGATGGATATGTTGGTCACAAGTCCACAACCAAGAGACCTGCCGCGTTACTATGAAAGTGAATCTTATATTTCCCACACCGATGCCAACAAAACTTTAGTTGATAAAATTTATCAGGTAGTGAAAAAGTTCACTATGCTTACTAAGTTGTCATTGGCGAACAATTATTCAAATGAGAACAAAACACTTTTGGACATTGGTGCGGGAACGGGTGATTTTCTATTGGCAGCACAGAATGATGGATGGTCAATAGCAGGGATTGAGCCAAATGCCGTAGCACGAAACAAGGCGCAGGAAAAGAAAATCAGCTTGACTCCAGATTTGGAATCCATGCCCGGAAAGAAGTTTAACGTAATCACCCTGTGGCATGTATTAGAGCATTTAGCTGACCTTGAAAACCAAATTCTGAAAATTGTTTGGCATTTAGAAGATGGGGGAGTGTTGATTGTAGCGGTGCCTAATTTTAAATCTTATGATGCTAATTACTATCAGGATGTTTGGGCGGCCTATGATGTTCCCAGACACCTTTGGCATTTTTCAAGAACTTCGATCGAAAGATTATTCCATAAACACGGTTTGCAATTGATCAGAACAAAACCGATGCTTTTCGATGCATTTTATGTTTCCCTTTTATCAGAAAAATACAAGTCCGGCAGATCAAGCTTTTTTAACTTTCCCAAAGCGCTGTTTAGAGGTTTCTGTTCAAATCTGTCAGCATGGCGTTCAAAAGAATATTCTTCTATTATTTATGTGCTGAAAAAGAGCTGATTTTAATTTTAAAGCGTTTTCCCGATAGTTTTCTAGGTTGTCCATATCCTTTGCTTAATCTTTCGAAATCGTTGAAATTAAAGCCGTTTAGACACCTGCTTTTTGATAGATTGCGGCAATTAGTCTAACATGGAGCCATTGCTTTTCTCTATAGGTTAATTTCAGACCAAATCTGATTTTCATGGTTTCTAGAAAAGCATTTAGGAAGGCTGCTCTTAATTAGCTTCATAATTGAAGTTGTTTCAAAAACCTTTGCTATTTTTGCGCAGCTTTAAAAGGAGCTATTCGGACCAATTCACAAAAACTAAAAAACAAAATTTCCGCCTCTGCGGGGATGAAAACAAAAACAGTAAGATGAAAAAATTAATATTCGTTTTGGCGGCATTGATAACGGTATCATGCCAAGAACAACAAAAGATAGGTTTTGTAGACAATATTAAATTGATGGATGGCTACCAAGAGAAAATCGATATTGAGGCCAAGTTCAAGAATAAAGCCGAGCTTTTGGGCAAAAAGCGTGACAGCATTTCTCAGGCATATCAATTAGAGGCTCAGGCATTTCAATTGAAAGCACAAAAGATGCCACAACAAAAGGCGCAGGAAGAGTATGGTGTCATGCAGCAGAAAGCGCAGTTCCTAGGCCAACAGTTACAGCAAGAGGACCAGATTTTGCAGGCCGCGGGTCAAGTTGAGATGGACAGTATGGTGAGCAAGGTCAAAAAAGAGATCCAGGCTTACGGTAAGGCCAATGGTTATGCATACGTGTTGGGTGGCGGCGATGGAGGCAGTGTGCTTTATGGTACTGAGGCCAACAACCTTACCGATGCGATCGTTAAGATATTGAATGACAAATACAAGAAATAGTCTGCTGAATCTTATTTCAAGCCCAATTTGGAAATAAAAAAAAGGAACAAAAACGTCACCCTATATGTGGTGACGTTTTTGTTTTATTGAAGTAAGAATACCAAGAAAACCGCCGGAATAAAGTAAACTGCAATGGTCATAGCTCCCGCATAATCTTTGGCCATACGTTGCCCGAACAACAACATCAAAAGGGCTATGCAAGATGTAATCGCTCCGTATAGGGCGATTTCAGTTTTTCCCGAAACCAGTAATTGAAAGAGTCCTACAAGACAGAGGATCCCCGCAGCCATTTCCACGAAGAGCACAGTTGCCAACAGCAACGGTACCCTATTCTTTAACGGTGATTTTTCAAAATGGCCCTTTAACCAACCTAAATTTCCTTGCCAATCGACTAACTTGTCGATTCCGCTCTGTAAAAAGGTAATCACCATGAATGCTAAGAGTAAGATTTCCGCAGCTGTATTGGTAATGTTCTCCATAATCAATTTTTAGTATAACGTTATGCTCCTCCTTCCTTGGCGGAAGAAGCTAATTGTGCACCACTTTTTTTATGCAAAAGCCGAGTAAGTTTTATAGAAAGATCGGTTAGAATTAGTTTTGCATTTCCGTTGCGTTCTATATGGTACATTGCACGCTCCAATTCTTCAACAATGGCCACAACATTGTTTTCGTGAATAAAGGGCGCGAACTTTTCTAACTGAAAACCATCAACATGGATCCTTAAATAGGCTAGCTTTTCAGCGCCATAATTAATCAACATTGCCTGACGTATCGCCGTTAAACAGTATTGTAAAAAATTCTTCTGTGTTTCACGGCCGGTCTTGGCAACCTCTTCGCTCCACAAAATCAATTCATGGATCGCCGCTTTATTGCCTTTTGCCTTGAATGCGCTGCGAACCCATTGTACGAACCATTTTTCAAACACCAAGTCTTCAGAGTCTTTATTCATCAGGTCTAGGGCCTTGTTGAAATTACCATCGGCTTCGTGGGCCAGTCGTAAGGCTTCTTCGCGCAATAAGCCCTGCTCTACCAGGGCATCTGCCATGACTTCTTCCGCTAATGGAGGAAAGTGCACTACTTGGCAACGGGATCTAATGGTCTGAATAATCTGTTCTTCGTCTTCGGCAATAAGAATAAAAACAGTTTTATCAGGCGGCTCTTCAATGAGTTTCAACAACTTGTTCGATGCAGAGTTGTTCATTTTTTCGGCCATCCAGATCAGCATGATCTTATAGCCCCCCTCGTAAGATTTCAAAGCTAGTTTTTTAACGACTTCCATTGCTTCGTCAACACCGATCTGGCCCTGTTTCTTTTCAATATCGATTAATCGGTACCAATCAAAAAGATTACCGTACGGTTGATCCCTCAGAAATTGTCGCCACTCTGGCATAAAGTGGTCACTTACGGCATGACTTTTTATTTTTTCTGTATTGGAAGTTGGAAATGCAAAATGCACATCAGGGTGTGATAGTGCCGAAAATTTAAGATTGCAAGCTTCGTTCCCTCCTGTATTTTCTCCGTTTCGGTTGCCACAAATGATATATTGCACATAGGCCAAAGCCATTGGTAAGGTTCCGCATCCCTCTGGCCCAACAAATAACTGTGCATGCGGAATTCGCCCCGCATCGGCGCTCGAAGTCAAGTGTCTTTTAATGTGGGCAAGGCCTAAAATGTCTTTGAACAACATGGTTCAAATATAGGCCATTCAAACCTATTTATAGCACTGGCCCATGACTAGAAAATAGTGACCGTAAGCAATTGCTACAACCGACTTAGTGGTCGGAAAACTAACATGTAGTGCCCAAACACGCCATTAACATTCACTTCCGTTAGTTTTTGCCTAAACGGAAGCAAATTGAATTAGTGATTTGGAAATGACGTATTTAACCAAGAACCGACCGGCGCGTTGGTTTTTTATCACTTTACTATGCCAACAAATGGGTAAACCCCTTCAACTGAACCACATAAATCTTTACATTTGCGATTCTCTAAAAATGCATCCTATGAAGACCCTTGAAGATTTTAATTTCAATAATAAGAAGGCGCTGATCCGTGTGGATTTCAATGTTCCACAAGATGAAAAATTGAATGTGACTGACCCCAGCCGTATAGAAGCCGCGAAACCTACGATCCTAAAAGTTCTTGAAGATGGTGGTAGCGCTGTTTTAATGAGCCATTTAGGAAGACCCGATGGAAAAAGAAACCCTGATATGTCATTGGACCATATTGTCAAAACAGTTTCAGAAGTATTGGGTATCCAAGTAAAATTCGTTTCAGAATGTAGTGGCGAAATTGCCGAGAAAGCTGTCGGAGAAATGGTCATGGGAGAAGTTATCCTGCTAGAAAATCTACGGTTTCATGCTGAAGAGGAAAAAGGCGAGCTGGAGTTTTCGAAACAACTTTCAAAACTTGGCGATATTTACATGAACGACGCCTTTGGAACAGCACATCGAGCACATGCCTCAACTACTGTAGTGGCAAAATTTTTTCCAGAAAGCAAGTGCTTCGGCTATCTAATGGCCAAAGAGATACAAGCCATAGAAAAGGTCATGCGAAGCGGGGAGAAACCTGTTCTTGCGATTTTAGGAGGAGCCAAGGTGTCTTCTAAAATAACGATCATAGAGAATATTTTGACCAAGGTCGACCATCTTATTATTGGTGGCGGAATGACCTATACGTTTATTAAGGCCCAGGGCGGAAAAGTGGGTAGTTCTATCTGTGAAGATGATAAGATGGGCCTTGCCTTGGAGATTCTAAAGCAGGCAAAGGAAAAAGGGGTAGAAGTTCATATTCCGGTAGATGTCGTCGCCGCGAACGATTTTGCGAACGACGCCGAGACCCAGGTGGTAGATGTGGATAAAATTCCCGATGGATGGCAAGGTTTGGATGCCGGCCCAAAAACTTTGGAGAACTTCAAACAGGTAATTCTAAGATGCAAGACCATATTGTGGAACGGCCCAATCGGGGTCTTTGAAATGGAAAATTTCGCCAAGGGCACCATCGCAATCGGAAACGCCATTGATAAGGCGACTTCAAATGGAGCTTTCTCCCTTGTCGGTGGAGGAGATTCTGTGGCTGCGGTGAAACAGTTCGGTTTTGAAGACAAAGTAAGTTATGTCTCTACTGGCGGTGGCGCGATGCTTGAAAGCCTAGAGGGGAAAACACTGCCCGGAATCGCTGCAATATTAGACTAATAAGGGCGTTATCGATTAAAGGATCAGCGGTGTTTTGCCTCATGAAATTTTATACTTTCAGAAAAAAATCGCATTTTCGTTGTTCTTTCAAAAATATAGAATGCACCATGATCATAAAAAGAAATAGAATTCTTGTTCTTCTTTCATTCTTCATGTTTGCCGTTTCTTTATCGGCCCAAGAAAAAGATAGTATTCAGGTCCAAAGGGATTTGATACAGTTCAAAGAGGCCAAAAATGGCACGCTGGATACCATGGAAATGGATATGGAGGGTCTCGAACTCATGGAGCAAATGGAGTCTTCGAAAAGTTTAGGGGATAATCCGCTGGTATTGCTTAAAGAGGGCGATAAAGGGGCGTACAACCTTCAAGACCATGAATTGGCGGCCAAATACGACAGTCTTTGGATGCGTGAAATTTTTGAGATGGCCTCACTTTCTGAAGAATTATATGAAGAGGTATCAACCCTTGATCCAGAAACTCCTTATGAGTACGATCTTCCTACCGATACTTTAATAGCGCGCTTGGCAAAAATAAACGAGAAGACACCTTTCAATGTGGTCTATAATCCATCCCTTGAAAATGTCATCAAGTCCTTCTTGACAAGAAAACGCGATCTGATGAACCGTATGCTCACGGTCAGCCAATTTTATTTTCCCTTATTCGAGCAAGAATTCGATAATTTCAACATTCCGATCGAAATGAAATACCTTGCCATTGTAGAATCCGCGTTGAACCCAAAAGCTAGATCTAGGGTCGGGGCGACCGGCCTATGGCAATTCATGTACGGCACGGGGAAGGAGCATGGTCTTGATGTCAACAGTTATGTTGATGAACGTAGCGATCCCATTAAAGCAACCAGGGCAGCATGTGAATATCTGAACAGAATGTACAAGATCTTCAACGATTGGGATTTGACCTTGGCCGCGTATAACTCGGGGCCGGGCAATGTCAACAAGGCGATAAGGAGGTCAGGTGGCTATAAGAATTATTGGAATCTGCGTAAAAATCTTCCTAGGGAAACGGCGGGGTACGTACCTGCCTTTCTGGCTACGATGTACATTTTCGAATATGCGGAGGAACACGGTTTGCAAGGAAAAAAAGTAGTTAGGCCCTATTTCGATACCGATACGGTACATGTCAAAAGCCTGATTACCTTTGACCAGATTTCAGAGTTGATAGGGGTCAGTAAAGAAGAACTTGAGGTGCTGAACCCATCCTATAAACTCAACGTAATTCCCTATGTCAAAGGTAAAGATTATTCCCTGCGTTTGCCAAGGAAGGCGATGGGCAAATTCGTAGCCAATGAGACCGCTATTTACGCGCATGTTGAAAAAGATCTGAAGAGCCAGGAAACTCCGTTACCGGCTTTGGTCAAGGCTACCGAGGGTAACCAGCTTCGGTATAAGGTACGAAGCGGTGATTTTCTCGGTAAGATTGCCGACCAATTTGGGGTTCGTGTCAGTCAAATTAAAGAATGGAACGGTCTGCGAAGCAATAATTTAAGCATCGGTCAACGTTTGACGATATATCCAAGGGGCTCGACGATATCACCCAAGGTTGCGGCAAAAAACAGTCCTGAAAAATTGAGTACCACAGGGACCGCCGCCAACGGTAAGGTGCATACGGTACAAAGCGGAGACTCACTTTGGACCATCTCAAAAAAATATCCGGGAATTAGTATAGAGAATTTACGAAAGTGGAACGGTATTAGTGGTAATAATCTAAAACCGGGCATGAAACTTAAATTATGTGAATGCCCGTCGTAAACCATGATACTATTATGAAGCTTATCAGTACACTTTTATCGCTCGTATCAGTAATCGTCATTTCTTGTAAAGATGGCGGCAAACAAAGTTATTTACCAAGCTCAATAGGGTCTATAAATTCGATTACCGTGGTAATCGATAATGATCTTTGGAAAGGAGCCGTAGGGGATAGCGTTAGGCAGCAATTTGCCTCACCGGCCATCGGTCTAACTTGGGACGAACCTTTGTTCACGCTAAACCAATTACCCGAAAAAGTATTCACGGGATCCATTAGAAATTCACGAACCATTATCTACATCAAGAAAGACACCTCGAATTTGGCGCATATTAAACAAGATATGTATGCAACCCCGCAGAGGGTCGCGGTGATCAAGGGCGCCACAGAGGAAGAGATTATAGCCAATATAAAGGCAAAAGCACCAGAAATCATTAAAACCTTTCAGCAGTTGGAATTAAAGGAGACGCAGGACAGGTTTCTAAAATCACTTAATAAGGAAAAGGCCTTAACAGATAAATTTAATATAAGACTTAACATTCCTTCCGTTTATAAGGTTGGCGCACAGCAAGATAATTTTGTTTGGATCGACCGGCAAATACCAAAAGGGCATGCCAACGTAATAGCGTATACCATGCCTGGGGATAGTTTTTCAAATGATTCTACCTTGGTCACCGATATCGTAAGAATGAGAGATTCTATCGGTGCCAAGTATGTTCCCGGCGATGATGTTCCAGGCAAGGTAACCCATATGCGAACCGAACCTGCTTTCGCTCCTTCTGTTTTTACAACTGAAATAGCGGGTAGAAAGGCATATGAGGTCAGAGGTGTGTGGGATGTTAAAAATGATTTTATGGCAGGCCCTTTCTTAACCTACATTATTGACGATCCAAAAAATAACCGAAAGATGATCTTGGAAGGTTTTACCTATGCACCTGCTACCGATAAGCGAGATGACATGTTCCAGTTAGAGGCGATAATGAAAACGGTTAAGTTTCTAGAATAAATGCTATTGTTCCGAGCACAAAAAAACGCCCTCTAAGGGCGTTTTTTTGTGGCTGTGACACAAATGGTATCGACTCAAAAGGGAAAGCCGGTAGACACCCTAAAAACGAACGCATAGATAACAACACAGATAAGGAACAAGCAAAAAACGGAGAAGGCCTTAAAATATTTAGTTAGCAACCGATAGGTCCAATCTCTGAATGCCTCCAAATAAATTTCTTGTAAAAGTAAAATTTTCTTCATGTCTTTGGTATTAATATTAACTAGTTGTAAAGTTGGCACTTTTGAATCTGATAACCATATTAAAAGGTTATGCGGGTAAAAAATTCGTTAACTAGATAAAACATTACTTCTATGCGATGAACGGCCATTATTTTGGTTAAAATACTTGTAATCAGATAAGAATAGGCCTACAGCACCTTATAAGGTCAGTTATATTTGTGAGAGAATTTCGCCTTAAGTATAAATAAAACAAAAAAACACCCGCCAAACGGCAGGTGTTTTTAAAGGTTAGGTCGGTTAAGTATATCAATCAAAGGCAAAGCCCGTAATAAGTCTGAATATAAAAGCATAAAGTACAATCAAGAAACTGGCGAAGCAGAACCATGAGAATATCTTAAAATATGATCTTACAATTTTATGCCCGAGATTCTTAAATGCCTCTAGGTAGATTTCTTTAATGAGTAGAACGTTTTTCATTGTATTTGGGATTTGGGATTAATAGTCAAATAAACTTCTCTATATAACGCCATAACGATTATATCAGTATTATGACGATATGTATTTGTTGTGAATCACTTGTAGGATGTTGTGAAAGTCAATTTTTAAAAAATGCTGTTCCAGCGCTAAACAACTACTTGTATTTAAGGATCGTACGTATTGGACATAACGCAAAAGGCCATTCAACTTTTGGAAGAATGGCCTTTTTTAATCGCGTTTAGTGTTTTTACATATTGACAATAATGAACTCAGAACGACGGTTGATGAAATGTTCCTTTTCAGTACATTTAATGGTGCCATTACAGCCGTTCAATAATTGTTCTTCACCGTAGCCGATGGCGCTTTCTATGCGGTCTGCCGAGATACCTTGTGAAATGATATATTCTCTGGTAGACTTGGCTCGCCTATCCGATAAATACTTATTATAAGTGTTCGAACCCCTTGAATCGGTATGTGATTCTATTTTGATTACCATATTGGGGTATTCATTCATCACTTCCACAAGCTTGTTTAGCTCTTTCGATGCATCTTCACGAATGTATGACTTGTCAAAATCAAAGAATATCATTTCTGTCTTCAATTTCTTGATGCCGTTCTCAACCGCGATCATATCAACTAGTTTCTTCATTTTGACCTCAACGTTTACCGTATCAGATTCTACGGTGGTTACTTCTAGCAGGTTCTCAAAAAAGGAATCCTTGGTCGTTTTTATGGTATATTTCTTATCAGCTTCTAGATCTTCGAAAATAAAGCTTCCATCTTCGTCAGTAAGCATTTCTTTGAGTTTGATGCCATTTTCATCCAAAAGTTCTACAAGAGCTTGTGGCATTAAGTTACCGGTAATAAGTTCTGTGACAACGTCGGCAATACTGCTCGAGTTGGTTGGTACTTCCTCCACTACCAAGCGCTTAAAGCTATAAATGTCATCATCTCCTTTACCTTCTGCCCTGTTCGAAGCGAAGAATCCTTTTTGACTCTTTTCGTTAACGATGTATGAGAAATCATCTTTGTTACTGTTCACAGGCTGCCCTACATTCACAACTTCTTCAAAGCCCTCTTCCTCAGAATATGAAGCCTCATAAACGTCCAAGCCACCTAGACCGGTATGACCATCAGACGAAAAGTATAATTTCTTATCATTTACGAAGGGGAACATTTCCCGTCTTTCCGTATTGATTTCAGGCCCTAGGTTCTTGGGCTCGGAGAAGGTATTGTTTTCAAGAACGTCTACAACGAAAATATCGGTCTGCCCAATGGTTCCGGGCATGTCTGAAACAAAGTATAATTTTTTGCCATCTGGACTCAAGGCCGGATGCCCTGTGGAGTAATCATCGCTATTGAAGGGTACCTCCACAGCGTCGCTCCATTCGCCATCTTCTTTCGTAGACATGTATATTTTTAAATGGTTGACCCCGTTCTTGTCGCGCTTCAATTTTTTACCGTAATTATTACGGGTAAAATACATAGTTGAATTGTCTGGCGAAAACGTTACCGATGCCTCATGATACTTAGTGTTCAAGTTTTTAGAGAACTTTATGGCGTCATTTAAATCTTGTGATTCTTCATTGATTTTAGCTACATAAAGGTCAAGATAGGGTTGGTTATTCCATTTATACTGTCTGGTATTTAAAAACGAGGAATCTTTCGCGGAAGCAAATACTATTTGGGTAGAATCTAAGAACATGGGTGAGAATTCTGAATATTCAGAATTGATGGCCAAGTTTTTGATATCGAAGTTCTTTTCACCGACTAATAATTCATCGAGCACAATTTCATTTGGTGTCTGATTTGCCAATTCAAGATTGACCGAATCGTCAATTTTCATTTTCTTTTTGTACAATCGCATTAAGCGTTTCGATCGCGCGTATTTTCCAGTGCCCTTTAGCGAGTGCGCATATTTAAAGACATTATCGGCTGACATCTCATCACCGTAATTATCATATAGTATATTGTACCAATGATAGGCCTTCTCCATGTTGGTATTGAAGTAGTGTGAATCAGCTGCCCTCTGAATTACATCATAAGAATAGTTCTTCTCACCTTTGGCGAGGGCTTGCTCGTATAGTTCAGCAGCCTCGGCGTACCACATTTTGTCAAAATAAGCATCCGCTTTTTCTAAGAGCTTACTTTTATTAG
>JBHJNU010000075.1:0-14116 GCA_050330515.1 Flavobacteriaceae bacterium
AGCTGCGCCCGAAGAGGTCAAGATCGGTGGCATTGTACAGGCCTCGGCTAAATTTCAATGGAGCAAGGTCGATAGCGCGGTAGACTATACCATCTATTGGCGCGATACCACGTCACCAACTTGGGACCACAGTAGATATGTCGGTGATGTTTCTGAATTTGTACTGAACGGTATTGTTATCGATAACTATTTCTTCGGAATTTCGGCCGTAGGTGCGAACGGACATGAAAGTACCGTTGTTTTTCCGAATGGCATATTCCGCTAAAAAAAGCAGTGTATAAAATAGCCCCGATAAGAGTAAAAAAAACTGGTAGTCTTACGACTTTGGTCTTTAACCTTTGAATTTTAACTTTTGCATGCCTTGAATACTATGAATTACAAAATTGTTCGTTTAGCGTCCCTCTTGGCCCTTACAACCGCTCTACATGGTCAAAGTTTCACTGCGCAGGACACCCTGCGTGGCAGCATTACCCCTGAGCGAGCGTGGTGGGATCTGAACTATTATCATCTCGATATTGAAGTCGACCCAGATAAAAAATTCATTTCAGGTAGTAATACAATTCGATATCAGGTTTTGGAAGAGCGCCAAGTACTTCAAGTGGATTTGCAACCTCCCCTCAAAATTGAAAAAATCACCCAAAACGAAAAGGAATTGCAATTTTCATCGGATGGAAATGCGCATTTTGTTACCCTCGCCGATTATCAGAAAAAAGGAGCCTTTAATGAAATTACCGTCTATTATTCCGGCCACCCGAAAGAAGCGGTACGTGCACCCTGGGATGGTGGCTTTTCTTGGAAAACAGACTCCAACGGCAAACATTTTGTGGCCACATCATGCCAAGGCCTTGGCGCTAGTGTCTGGTGGCCCAACAAAGACCATATGTATGACGAGGTAGACAGCATGCTTATCAGTGTTAAGGCCCCTAAGGGTCTGGTGAATATCTCAAATGGTAGACTTCGCGGTTTAGACAAAGAGACCAATACCAGCCATTGGTTCGTTTCGAACCCGATTAATAATTATGGGGTAAATGTCAATATTGGCGACTACGTCTATTTTGGGGAAAAGTTTAATGGCGAAAAAGGTGTCTTGGATATGGACTACTACGTTCTGCGCGATGATCTTGAAAAAGCAAGGGAACATTTCAAGGATGCACCAAAAATGATGGAAGCCTTTGAACACTGGTTCGGCCCCTACCCTTTTTACGAGGATAGTTTCAAATTGGTTCAAGTGCCCTATTTGGGCATGGAACATCAAAGTTCTGTTACCTATGGCAACCAATGGTTAAAGGGCTACTTGGGCAAAGACCTTTCCGGTACGGGTTGGGGGCTAAAGTTCGACTTCCTACTTATTCACGAGTCTGGCCATGAGTGGTTTGCCAACAATATTACCTATAAAGACATTGCCGATATGTGGATCCACGAAGGTTTTACCTCGTATTCAGAGAACCTTTTCTTGAACTATCATTTTGGAAAAGAGGCCGCGGAAGATTATGTAATCGGACTGCGTAAAAACATAAAAAATGATATCCCCGTTATCGGGCAATACGATGTAAACCATGAAGGTAGTGGTGATATGTACTACAAAGGATCCAATATGCTGCATACCATTCGCCAATTGGTCAACGATGATGAAAAGTGGCGTCAGATTTTACGTGGCCTAAATAAAGATTTCTACCATCAAACGGTGACTACGGACCAAATTGAGAATTATCTAAGTAAAAAATCAGGCATTGATTTGACGAAGGTATTCGACCAATACTTGAGAACCACCCTGATTCCCGTTTTAGAATATAAGCGCAATGGCAAAGCGGTAACCTATCGTTATACCAATATCGTAGCTGGTTTTGCGATGCCCATTAAAGCACAACTTAACGAGAAAGAAGAATGGTTATACCCAACTTCTGAATGGAAAATTTTGCAAGATACCTCCACTGTGGAAGAGCTCGTTATTGACCGAAATTTTTATGTTGATGTCAGGAAATCGCAATAGCCGAATACTCAGGCACCCAAATATTCCAAAACGTTTTTCTCGATACGCTTTTGAATATTCGAAATATCGGCCTTGATGAACGTTTCTCCGGTAATGTTCTCGTAAAGCTCAATGTAACGCGCCGAAACCGTTTCGATGTAGGCATCCGTCATTTCAGGAACACTCTGACCTTCAAGGCCCTGAAATCCATTTTGTATCAACCATTGGCGTACAAATTCTTTTGATAATTGTTTTTGGGCTTCCCCCCTATTTTGACGTTCTTGGTAACCATCGGCATAAAAGTAACGTGACGAGTCGGGCGTATGGATCTCATCGATTAGAACGATCTGGCCCTCCTTGGTCTTGCCGAATTCATATTTTGTATCCACAAGGATCAATCCGCGTTCGGCCGCGATCTCTGTTCCTCTTTCAAATAAAGCTCGGGTGTACTTTTCTAGAACTACATAATCTTCCTCTGCCACGATCTCTCGTTTTAAAATATCCGCTCTTGAAATGTCCTCATCATGATCACCATGTTCGGCTTTGGTTGCAGGCGTGATTATGGGCGCCGGAAATTTGTCGTTCTCCTTCAGTCCCTCGGGCATTGCCACACCACATAATATTCTTTTACCTGCCCTATATTCTCGCGCAGCGTGCCCAGATAGATAACCACGAATGACCATTTCAACCTTAAATGGCCTGCATGCAAGCCCAATGGCAACGTTGGGGTCAGGTGTTGCCGTCAACCAATTGGGAACAATATCGGCTGTAGCGGCCATCATCTTGGTAGCGATCTGGTTCAGAATTTGGCCCTTAAATGGAATTCCCTTGGGCATGACCACATCGAAAGCCGACAAACGATCCGTGGCCACCATTACCAATAGGTCATTATCAAGCGCGTAAACTTCGCGTACCTTGCCCTTGTAAATACTTTTCTGGTTAGGGAAGTTAAAATTGGTATCGGTAATCGTATTGCTCATTGTAGTGATGTCGTTTTTTAGGTTTGGGTCAGAGGGTTCTCAAAACTATCTTTCCTGTTTTGAACTTATTGATGGTTATTTCTTGATTCCTTGAACGTTGAATTTTTAACAAGGCCGGTTGCTAGTTGAGGTGCTCAATGGTTTTATAGGCCTCTATCACTTTTTTCACCAACCGGTGGCGAATAATATCTTTATCGTCTAAATAAATTATTCCGATACCTTCGGTGTTTTGAAGTATCAAAACGGCTTCCTTTAGCCCCGATATCACCCTTCTTGGTAAATCGATTTGCCCTGGATCCCCATTGATCAAGAATTTGGCGTTCTTACCCATACGCGTTAAGAACATCTTCATCTGGGCATGGGTCGTATTTTGGGCCTCATCGAGAATAACGAAGGCATTGTCTAAGGTTCTTCCCCTCATAAAGGCCATCGGCGCGATCTGAATAGTGCCGTTTTCTATGTAATGGGCTAACTTCTCCGGGGCTATCATATCGCGAAGGGCATCATAAAGTGGCTGCATATAGGGATCAAGCTTCTCCTTTAGATCCCCCGGAAGGAACCCTAGATTCTCCCCGGCCTCAACTGCGGGTCTTGTCAATATGATTCGCTTTACCTGCTTCTCTTTCAATGCTTTAACTGCCAAAGCAACCCCCGTATACGTTTTACCGGTACCTGCCGGCCCGATGACGAATACCATATCGTTATTTCTTGTCGCCTCTACCAATTTTCTCTGGTTGGCCGTCTGCGCCTTGATGAGTCTGCCACTGACCCCATGCACCAAAGTCTCGCCACTTGCTTCGGGCGCAGCGTAGTCATCTGCACCATTGCTGGTCAGCACCCGTTCGATGGCATTCTCGTCTAACTTATTGTACTTCGCAAAATGTGCGGTAAGCATTTGGAAACGCTTGTCGAACTCTTCCAAAAGCTCGTCATCTCCGTATACCTTTATTTTGTTTCCCCGGGCCACGATCTTTAATTTAGGAAAGTACTTTTTTAAAAGATCTATGTTCTCGTTGCCCTGTCCGAAGAACTCTCTCGGACTGATTTCGGTAAGTTCTAATATAAGTTCGTTCAAATATGTTTCCGTTTATGTGAGACCCTGAAATATAATTTCGTCGGGGTTTTTTTTTGTTTAATTTTGTTTTTCAAAAGTAAGCAAAATATCAGCTTTAATACCTAAAAACATATCAACATTGCTGCATGGCAATCATCACGTTAACTACAGATTTCGGGCAAAAAGACCATTTTGTAGGTGCTTTAAAAGGTAGTATCTACAAAGAACTTGCAGACGTGAAAATTGTTGATATCTCCCATGGTGTGAGTCCGTTCAATATTCAGGAATGTGCTTATATCTTGACCAATGCCTACAAAAATTTTCCCGATGGCAGCATTCACATAGTTGGGGTCGACTCAGAGCCTACCCCTGAGAACCAGCATATTGCGGTTCTTTTGGATGGACATTATTTTGTGACGGCCAATAACGGTGTGATAGGCCTGCTTACCTCGGAAATCAATCCGGAAAAAGTAGTTGAGATCAATATTCCCAATTCGATTTACGGATCATTTCCGGTGCTGGATGTTTTTGTTAAGGTGGCCTGTCACTTGGCGCGTGGCGGCATGTTAGAAGTGGTCGGAAAGCCGTTTAAACAATTAAAGGAACTTAAGGATTTTGTTCCAACAGTTACGGATAACGGTACCAAAATAATTGGCAATGTTATCTATATCGATAATTATGGTAATGTAGTTACCAACATACAGAAAAAGTTCTTTGAAACGCACCGAAAAGGACGGGAGTTCGAACTGAGCGCGCGCACCACTAAAATCAAACAGATCCATAACAAATATAGTGACATCATTAATTTCGACCTGGACAAAGTCAACCGCAAAGGTGCAGGAGACATTTTGGCCCTTTTTAATTCTTCCGACTATATTGAGTTGGCGATTTATAAAAGTAACCTGAACACCGTTGGAGGCGCATCCACTCTTTTAGGCCTTGATTTTAGAGATACCGTTAGCGTGAATTTCTTTTGAGGAACATTACTTATAAACATTCGAACCGTTTAAAAATCGGCTTATGAAAATGAGCTGTTAAAATGCAAGGTGCAAACTTTTAGTGTGAGCCATTGAATACTAGGTTAACCCTCCGCCGATCCAAAACTGATAAGGCAGTGCCTATTGGATGTTCGCCACATAGTGCCTGCTACGGCTGTTGATAAGTTTGTTTCGTTAAAAAGCCTAATTCAAATATCTTTGAACCTCTTAGGCAGGCGATGCCCTGGTAATCAAAAATTACAATTTTTGCTCAACTTGATTTAAAATAAAAAACATGAAATTTATAGTATCCAGTACCTATCTTTTAAAACAATTGCAGGTTTTGGGCGGCGTCATCAACAATAGTAATACCTTGCCCATTTTGGATAATTTCTTGTTCGATCTGAAAAAGAACAAACTTACGGTATCAGCCTCAGATTTAGAGACCACAATGAGTTCGGTACTAAAGGTTGATTCTGATAATGTTGGTACCATAGCGGTGCCAGCGAGATTGCTCTTAGAAATTCTTAAAACTTTTCCCGAACAGCCGTTGACCTTCGTTGTTGAAGACAACAATACGGTCGAAATCAGCTCTAACCACGGTAAGTATGCCTTGGCCTATGCCGACGGGGCAGAATTCCCAAAGGCTGTAGCCTTGTCCAATCCGAGTGCTACCACTATTCTTGGTGATATTTTGGCTACTGCGATCAATAAAACCATATTTGCCGCAGGCAATGACGATCTTAGGCCAGTAATGAGCGGCGTGTTTTTTCAATTTTCTCCCGAGAATCTGACCTTTGTTGCCACAGATGCACATAAATTGGTCAAATACCAAAGAGAAGATGTTTTCGCCTCGCAGGTCGCCGAGTTCATTATGCCCAAAAAACCGTTGAACCTCTTAAAGGGTATCTTGGCCGGAAGCGAATCTGAGGTAACCATCGAGTACAATGACAGCAACGCCAAATTCAGCTTCGAGGATACCGTGTTAATTTGTCGGTTGATCGATGGCAAGTATCCAAATTACGAGGCGGTCATCCCTAAGGAAAATCCAAATAAATTATCCATTTCAAGAAACCAGTTCTTAAGCTCGGTGCGTAGGGTTTCTATATTCTCAAATAAAACAACCCATCAAATACGGTTAAAAATCGCCGGGGCGGAATTGAATATTTCTGCGGAAGATATCGATTACAGCAACAAGGCCGAGGAACGCTTAACCTGCTCCTACCAAGGAGATGACATGCAAATCGGGTTCAATTCGCGCTTTTTGACCGAGATGTTGAACAACCTCACCTCAGACGAAATATCGTTGGAAATGAGCCTTCCGAACAGAGCGGGTATTTTAACCCCTGTAGACGGTTTGGATGAAGGCGAAAAGGTGACCATGTTGGTCATGCCCGTTATGCTCAACAACTAACGTTACTGAACAGTATTTAAAAAAAGCCCTGCGCATGGAAATTGCCCAGGGCTTTTTTTAAGACTGATATAAATTAGTTAAAGGATTAGACAAACTTAAAGGTCAACGGATAGTAGGGTGCCTCGCCATTACTTGCCTTTAAGGCATTGATAATAGGAAAGACAAAGTATCCTATTCCCAATAGTAAGAATCCAAGTAGCCCGAGGCCGAAAACCAATATCAAAGGAATACAGATCAAAACATATAGAAACATGGTAATTCTAAAGTTGATGATCGCTTTTCCGTTTTCGTCCATATCAACTATCTTATCGCGTTGGGTAAGCCAAATGATCAAGGGTACGATGAGCCCCCCAATTCCCGTTACAAAGTCCAATAACTGGCTAAGATGGGTTACTGCCAAAAGTGTTCTGTTCTCTTCTTTCATGATTTTAGTGTTTTTTGACCCACCTTTCGGTGGTTGATTGATGTAGTCATAAGACGCAGCTATCACACAAATGTTACACTAATCGCTATCGAATAAAAAACATCAGTTCACTATTAGCTTTCCAACTTACGCAGCTTCTCTTTGTTCTTGATTACGTTGAGCTTCATCTTTTCTATCTTGCTGTTCAACTTCTGAACATCAACAGGTGATAGCTTTCCCTTGACCTTTCCGATCTCTAATTTCTCTTGCGCTTTGATGATTTTTTCTTCTTCCTTGACAATTTCCTTCTTTTTTGACGCGATGTTCTCGGCTTGGTTTTTTGCTTTTTTTGCGGCTGCCTCAGCCTTTTTGCGTTCTTTCTCCGCTTTCTTTAGTTCATTTTGAATTTTCTTCGCCTCCTTCTCCGCTTTTTTGGCTTCATCGGCCCGCGCCTGCTGCACGGCCAACTCTTGCTTGTGATTCTGTTCCAAAGCAGCGATTGAATCTTGGGCCGCCCCGGGTTCTTGAGCAGATGACCGTGCTGGTGACAATAGTATTAAGGCCATAAAAAAAGTAAATACCGACATTTTCATAATGTATTTCGTTTATAGTTTGTGCGGTAAAGATAGAATGTTTCGTAAAGAAGCATTCGAAATTAGCCTTATTTTGACCAAGAAACAGTTGTTTATTTTTAACTATTTTTACCTCATAATTTTAAGTATGCTTCCTACTGACACTATTATCGCATTGGCCACTCCTACGGGAGCCGGAGCCATAGGCGTAATCCGCATTTCAGGGAGCAATGCCATTACCCTCTCCGCACCCTTGTTCAGGTCTAACTATGGCAAGGATCTCGCCAAACAAAAAAGCCATACGATACTACTGGGGCAACTGGTTGAAGCCGACACCATCTTAGATGAAGTTTTGGTTTCGGTTTTTAAAGCGCCCAATTCGTATACGGGTGAAAATGTGGTGGAAATTTCTTGCCATGGCTCAAGCTATATACAACAGCAGATCATTCAATTATTTCTAAAAAACGGATGCCGAACTGCCAGCGCCGGTGAATTTACACTTCGGGCTTTCCTTAACGGAAAATTAGACCTTAGCCAAGCCGAGGCCGTGGCGGACCTGATTGCTTCCGATAATGCGGCCAGTCACCAAATCGCCATGCAGCAGATGCGCGGGGGATTCAGTAGTGAGATCAAGAAACTACGTGACGAACTGATGAATTTTGCATCGCTAATTGAACTAGAACTAGATTTTGCCGAGGAAGATGTTGAGTTCGCCAACCGTAGGCAATTCGAAGATCTTTTGTCCCGCATCGAACAGGTGTTGAAACGGTTGATCGATTCGTTCGCAGTGGGTAATGTGATCAAGAACGGAATTCCTGTGGCAATCGTAGGAGAGCCCAATGTTGGCAAGTCTACCCTACTCAATGCGCTGCTTAACGAAGAACGCGCCATTGTATCGGAAATAGCTGGAACCACAAGAGATACCATTGAAGATGAGATTGCGCTAGGTGGATTCGGATTCCGTTTTATTGATACTGCGGGAATTCGTGAGACCAAAGACCTTGTCGAAGGCATCGGCATTCGCAAGACCTTTGAAAAAATTGGGCAGGCACAAGTGGTGGTATTTTTAGTGGATGGCTCCAAGTTGATGACTGATGGCAGTACCTTGAAGAGCGTCAAGATCGAGTATCAGAAAATTAAAGACCAACATCCCCTAAAACAGTTTATAGTTCTAGTTAACAAGAAAGACATCCTCTCGGCCGAACAACTGTTTACCGTCAACGAAGCGCTGCCAGAGGCTCTTTTACTATCTGCAAAAACAGGTGAAGGTGTGGACACCCTGCAAAATAAATTAGTGTCATTTGTACATACGGGTGCATTGCAAAACAATGAAACGATCATCACCAATACGCGGCACTACAATAGCCTTTTAAAAGCTTTGGAAGAAATTTACAAAGTAAAATCGGGGTTATTGGATGGTGTTTCCGGCGACCTATTGGCAATAGATATCCGTCAGGCCCTGTTTCATTTTGGGGAAATTACCGGGGAAATCACTTCCGACGACCTGTTGGGTCATATTTTCGCTAATTTCTGCATCGGGAAGTAACCGCGGGTTTTATTTGATCTTATTTGGTTTCATTTATCTGTAAATCATACATTTAATAAAATTTTAATGTTCTTATATTTCCCTTTTTCATCTTATTTTCAGAGCGAAAAAGAAGGGATTTGTCTGAAATTTTATACGCCGAATAAGTTGTTGTTTTCTTTTTTGTCCGCAATAAATTAATTGAATACCCAAATCTGAATTATGAGCATGATTTCTTGGAAGACTTTTGAAATTAAGATTATTCGATCCACTCAATTTTAAAATGGTCTATATATTTCCATTTTGAAATAAACTATCCAATTAACCTACTTCGTTTGGCAGACTGGATTTCAAGGAAGAATATTTAAAAAAACTATTAAAACCTAATGTTAGCGTGGCTTTTCATCGGAGAAAGAAGAATTCGATTTTACTCCTTATTTTAATTTATAGTTTAAAAAATTCCAAAAACAGAATCCGCAGCGCTTATTCAACCAGAATTATCCACCTGATGATATTGATTAAATGACTTAATATCCGCATGCCCGGTAATGGTCATGATAACTTTATCAGCGATTCCTTTATTTCGCATTGTTGTTATCTATTTAGTAAACTCTTTACAAAATATGCTTTTTGTAAAGAGTATTTAGTGCACTATACGGCACTATTTTGCATTTCAAAACCAACATCCTACATAAAATCATCAATTAGTGCATTAAAATGCTCTTTTTGTGTGTTTATTGACAATGAATACTTATTTTTATATTCAAAAGAGCCATATAATGCACTTTAAAAGTTTAATACATAGTATAAAAGAACGTAGAGAAATGTTACAAGTTACCCAAGAAATGTTAGCAGACCTTTCTGGTGTAGGCCTACGTACTCTTAAACAGTTTGAAAGAGGTAAAGGCAATCCTACTGCAGAAACCTTAAATAAACTAGGGAGTGCCTTGGGCATGGAGCTTACTTTTAAAATTATAAAAACTGAAACTAGCGAATGAGACAGGCCGAAGTTTTCTATAAAAAAGCAGCTGCAGGTTTGTTAAGGCAACTAGATGATGGCAATTTTATCTTCCGTTACCATGACCAATGGTTTGAATCGAAGGATAAGCCATCAATTAGTCTTACCCTACCAAAGAATCAACAGGAGTACGAATCTGAATATCTGTTCCCTTTTTTTTATAATATGTTACCTGAAGGTTCAAACAAACAGAATATCTGTTTTGAATTGCGCATAGACCCTAAAGACCATTTCGGTCTGCTATTGACCACAGCTAAATATGACACTATAGGAGCTATTCAGGTTAAAGAAATAGAACCGTAATGAGTATAGTAATAAACAATTGCCCGGGAACCTTAAAGGAAGGGATATCCACCTATAGCAAAACTGCTCTGAATCGCCTATTTCATGGTAGAAAGGTAAGCCCTACCCTACCCTATGAATCACCAGCTACCAATGCTCATACCGAAGTGCTATTCAAAGAAAACAAAAAGCGATTATCTATTTCAGGGGTACAAGAGAAATTCTCTGTACTACAAGAAAAGAACAAATTGCGCTTAATATTAGAAGGAGAACAAGGCCAATTCATTTTAAAGCCTATACCTAATGTAGGAAGCCGAACCGAGCAAATGCCCGCCAACGAACATTTGACTATGCAAATCGCACGTCAGGTCTTCGGTATCGAAACAGCAGAGAACGCCTTGGTATTCTTTAAAAACGGAGAACCCGCATATATTACCAAACGTTTTGATGTGAAAGAAGACAATACGAAATGGGCTGTTGAAGACTTCGCTTCCCTAGCAGGTCGAACTCCCCAAACTCATGGTACAGATTTCAAGTACCAGGGTAGTTATTTGAATCTGTTTGAGATTTTGAAAAAATATGTACCCGCCTATCAAATTGAAGCAATCAAACTATTCAAATTGCTACTTTTTAATTACTTGATATCCAATGGAGACGCACATTTTAAAAATTTTTCTTTGATAGAAACAGCTTTGGGAGACCTTAAATTGAGTCCGGCTTACGATATATTGAACAGTCGAATTCATATAGAAGATAAGGACTTTGCTTTAGAAGATGGGCTTTTACCCCCAGATATGACAATAGGAAAAGTATATGAACAGTTTTTTAAACTCGCAGCACTAGCGGGTATTTCTAAAAAACAAAGTGTGAAGGTATTTGAAAACATAACAACAAATGAAGATAAGGTTCTAGCATTAATCAATCTTTCATATCTTGATGAAAAGACAAAACGGAATTATACACAGGCATATCAAACTAGGCTAAAAAAACTTTTACGACTCTAAAGGTTGAGACTTGCGGTTTAAAATAGTTATCCTTAAATAGCTTTCTTGTTTCACTGGATGCAGCCATTCTATTCAAATGTTTACTATCAGCCTCTCTCATAGTCACCTTAGTCCAAAAATCTACATAGGTGAACACATGCCCATTGGGAGTTTATAAATCCCACTTTCAATGTATTCAGGTATTCATTGAAATAGGTTTCTACCTAGATGTTCAGAATATCCAGTTTTTTAGCTAATAAACTGGACAAATTTTATAAGGTATGACGACTTTATTTGCCCTTTAATAATGTAAAATGCTACTTCGGAAAAGAACCTTCCTGCTATACAAGCCCATGTTCCTGCAAAGTTGAAAAATGACTGCATTTTCCAACCTCCTCAAAACCGCACACAAAAGCTTAAACTACAAAAAGGTGCTTTATGCCTTTATCTTGCCAAAGCTCGATTTATCCAACAGAGGAAAAAGTGACTTTAGTAAAAATGCTATATAAGTAGTAAATTTTGCTAACTTTCTCGCATTTTTACTAAAGCTGAATTCAGGCTTAAAAGAAATTAAAACATAGCCTTAGAAATTCGTTGATTGTGAAAATTGCTGATTTTACATCAAAATCGGACGAACTTGATACCTTTAAAGTGTTAAAGTTTTTCGAAGGAATATTTTTACTATTACTAAGGGAAAAATGTTAAACTATTTTTTCACATTTTTCACACCTTGACCCTTTGAGACCATATGCAGTAAGGGTTCGTTTGATACTGTATGGGAAATACGAATAGGAATAAACCGCGTAGCCCATATTTTGAACCGCCCATGATTCGTCATCCGAAAAATTTAGTCGGCATTAAAAACACCTAGGTCCTTTTGCATTATGCAATTCCCTTCATCGTAAGCAACGTAGTGACCCAAACAATAATCGATGAGAAAAATATGCCGATGGCATTGGCCATGAAAGCCTTGTTCACATCCATCTTGAAAAGATAACTTGCGATACTACCGGCATAAACCCCAGTACCTGGAATGGGTAACATTACAAAAAAAATAAGACCATAGAAACCGTATTTCTTGATATTGTCGCCCGAGCCAAGTTTGGCCTTCCTTGCTATATAAAGCGCGGATTTTTTGTAAAAATTCCAGCGTAACAGGTATTTGTTTATGTTTTTTAGAAAAAACTGCATTAAAGGAAAAATTAAAATGTTCGCCGTCAAGCATACGATAAAGACCACATAAATATTGACGCCGTTCACTATGCCGTATGGAATACCCACCTTAGCCTCTCCAAAAGGCGAAATACTCCATAAGAAGGCAATGATGATATCTTGGACCACAGGTGTTCATTTTACAACTTGTAAAACTAATGCCGAACCGGTCTAAAAATGTGTTTTGGAGTCATAAAAAAATACTAAAACTCATAGTCCACCTTCCCAGCCTGCAATTCTTTAGGTCCCGCTTAATGTGGGTTTAAATAGTACCTATCAAAAATCGCCTTTAAGCTGGGAAATCACCATATAGCAACCATGCCATAAAAAAACCTGGGAAGTATGATTTCCCAGGTTTTTTCTTGGCTTGATCAAAGGTTGTTACGAATGCCCGCCGAATCAGTTCTTTAATTCTGAATAATGAGTTTCATCACGCGCACTCCACTACTCGGTGTTTCTACGGACAACAGATAAACCCCGTTTGATGCACCGGTCATATCAAGTTTGACAGCACCGTTTTGATAGCGTATCTGGGATCTATTGTAAACACGTACCAAAGTGCCATTATAACTGTACATGGCAATGCTGCTTATGTCTTGCGAATTTTGTGGAACGCGTATTTCCACAGAAGTTGAGGCGGGGTTGGGAAATAAATAAAGTCCAACATTCCCATTCTCCATGTTGGTCTCAATTACTTGAGAGGACTGCTCAACTGTATTACTTGATATACTACTAGTTGTAGATTTACCAGAGCTACTGTTGACAATCGAAAAACTAAGGGTTAACCTACCAATTTCAACACCACTGAGATTACTACCGCTATAAGCTATTGCGCTGACCGAATAGTTACCGATCGGGAAAGCAACCCCATTATAGTTGCCATTGATATCGCCATATAGGGCATAGGGCGCAACCCCTTCGATTCTTGTGGTACTAAGGGGGCCTACCAAAGACATGCCAACACTACCAACCGCAGACGTAACGTTCACATCAGCACGAATATTCAGATTTTTACCAAGAACCGTTGCCAAACTCACCTGCTGATTATTTTGAAGGGTCAAAAAATCAAGATCGGTATCTGAATCAACCAAGGTTAGGCTGATGACATTCTGCACCACTTGCTGCACGTTTATCACCACAGTTTCAGTATCAGAAAGACCTTCGGCATCCGTCACTTTTAGGGAAGCGGTATAACTGCCGGCTACGCTATATTGGTGTGTGGGGTTAACCAGATTCGATAAAGTAGATCCATCGCCAAAATTCCATTCGTAGCTTAGGCCAGGGGCATCATCGGTAGACAGGCTACCATTAAAATTGACGATCAAGGGTGCGCTACCGGTCAAGGGTGTGGCCGTCGCTACCGCTATTGGAGGTTGATTGATGGACTGTACGATAGCAAACTGCACGGTGACCGTACCCAGAATACTTCCACTTAGATTGGGTCCACTGTAGGCTGTGGCACTGACGGTATAGGCGCCCTGCGGAAACTGAACCCCAGCATAATTTCCACCAGAATCTCCGAATAGTGCATAGGGTGCAGCTCCCTCCGTTCTTACATTCGTAACAGGACCGGTGATGGCAAGATTAACACTACCAACTACTGAAGGATTGGTATTGGCACGTATATTTAAACCTTTGCCTTGAGTTATTGTTGAATTGATTTGCTGACCATTAGATAAATCGAAAAGATCAACATCCAGATCCGCATCTATTAATGTGAAGCTCAC
>JBHJNU010000076.1:0-14025 GCA_050330515.1 Flavobacteriaceae bacterium
GTACTTGGGATATGTTCTGGGGGTTCATTCCCGGTTCGGTCGGTGAAACACCTACCTTCCTGATTCTCTTAGGGGGCTTGTTCTTGATCTTCTCGAAGATCGCTAGTTGGAGAATCATGTTAAGCGCCGTTATCGGTTCATTGGTTATGGGACTTATTTTTAACGGGATTGTTGATCAAGGATGGATAACCGAAACCAGTAAGTTCTATGGTTTGATGAGCTTTGAATTCTGGAAACATCTGATCGTGGGAGGCCTTGCTTTCGGTATTGTCTATATGGCTACAGATCCGGTAACCGGTGCACAGACCAACAAGGGAAAATGGATTTATGGCTTTTTGATAGGTTTTATGTCGGTGATGATCAGGGTGTTCAACCCGGCCTATCCAGAAGGGGTGTTCTTGGCGATTTTGCTCATGAACGTTTTCGCCCCTACGATTGATCATTATGTCATTCGTGGCAACATCAAAGGAAGAATGAAACGATTGAAAAATGCCACTATCTTCCCCAAGGATTCAGAAGGAAAGGCAAAAGAACTTCAAGCAGAAACTGTTTAATCATGGCAATCAATACAGATAAAAATTCATATACCGTAATATTCGCGGCCGTAATGGTGGTCGTGGTAGGCTCAATTCTTGCTTTTGCCGCATCCGGCCTCAGTGACCGTATCAAAGAGAACGAAAGGTTCGAAAAGCAACAGAACATCCTCTATGCTATGGGGGTTAATGAAAATGGGGATGATACCGGTAGTGTGAACTTCATTCCTACCGATAAGGTAGAAAGTGAGTTTACAAAATACATCAAAGAACAGTTGGTTATCGAAAACGGAAAGGCCGTACCTACCGAAGAATCTTATTTGATAGAACTAAAAAAACAACTGGCTGCCAAAAAGAAGGGAGAATCGTTTCAACTTCCTCTTTTCGTGGGGGAGAAGGATGGTAAGAAATTCTATATCATGCCCATGTACGGAAAAGGACTTTGGGATGCCATATGGGGATTCGTATCCGTTGATGAAACCATGACCGTGCAAGGGGTATATTTTGATCACAAAGCGGAAACCCCCGGACTAGGCGCAAATATCAAAATGCGATATTTCATGGACGATTTTGAGGGGGAAACCATTTTGAACGGTTCGAAGTATGCAGGTGTTTCGGTGGTTAAGGGTAATAATGACCCATTGAACAGAACAAAAGACGATAACGAGGTCGATGCCTTGGCAGGCGCCACTATCACAGGTAACGGAGTGTCGGCAATGATCAAGGAGACCGTCAATCTTTACAAACCTTATTTAGAAACCATAAGAAAGAAATAATATGGGCTTACTTACAAAAAAAGACGCTAGTCTAATTTTAGATCCCTTAGCGGACAACAACCCGATAACCATTCAAGTTTTAGGAATTTGTTCGGCATTGGCGATTACCGCAGAACTGCAAGCGTCATTGGTAATGGCGATTTCTGTAATGTTCGTTCTCGGCGCGGGTAACGTAGTTATTTCTTTGATGCGGAATATCATACCATCGAAAATTAGGATCATTGTTCAGTTGATCGTGGTCGCCGCTTTGGTAATTATTGTGGATCAGGTTTTAAAGGCATACGCTTATGACCTGAGCAAGACCCTTGCGGTATTTGTCGGTTTGATCATTACCAACTGCATTATCATGGGGCGTTTTGAGGCTTTTGCCCTAGCAAACGGTCCATGGCGGTCATTCTTAGATGGTATCGGAAACTCTTTAGGATATGGGGTAATTTTGATCATCGTCGGATTCTTTAGAGAGCTTTTGGGCTCTGGTACCTTGTTCGGTTTTCCTGTTCTAGGGGATCCTATTGGGAAGACCGGGCTGTATGCAACGGGTTATGAAAACAACGGATTCATGATCATTCCGCCAGCGGCATTGATTGTTGTTGGCATCATCATTTGGGTACAACGATCCAGAAACCCTGCCTTAGTAGAAGAAAATTAATTAGCGCTTTAAGCATACGATTATGATGGAACATGTAGAATTATTCTTTAAGTCCATTTTCATAGATAACATGGTTTTTGCCGTGTTCTTGGGAATGTGCTCGTATTTGGCCGTATCAAAAAAAGTGGCCACTGCTGTGGGTCTTGGGGCTGCGGTAATCTTTGTCTTGGCGGTAACGGTACCCTTGAACTGGTTGTTGGATAAGTATCTTTTGCAAGATGGTGCTTTGGCATGGCTCGGTCCCGAATATGCCGACTACAATTTGAGCTTTTTGTCGTTCATCCTTTTTATCGCAACTATTGCTACTATGGTTCAGTTGGTAGAAATTGTGGTGGAGAAATTCTCCCCATCATTATACAATTCCCTTGGTATCTTCTTGCCTTTGATAGCTGTAAACTGTGCCATCTTAGGTGGTTCACTCTTCATGCAGGCGAGAGAGATAGAAACTTTAGGTCTTGCATTAAACTACGGCATTAGTTCTGGTATCGGTTGGTTTCTGGCGATTCTGGCGATTGCCGCCATTCGTGAAAAAATCCGCTACTCGAATGTACCCGCCCCTTTAAGAGGTTTGGGAATTACCTTTATAATTACCGGTTTGATGGGTATAGGATTCCAAAGTTTTGGGGGTATGTTGACAGGCGGCGATGATGCTGCAGCTGAAGAGACTACCGTCGAGATAGAAGCTACGACTCCTTCTAAGGATGCGCAAAGCCCGTTATCCAAAAACGATAAAGAGGACTTAAAAAAGGAAATTAGCGAAAAAGAAGTTTCTTATAACGCCGAGTTAAATAAATAGTTATGATGTTAGCTGCAAGCACAGGTGGAACCATAATGATTACCGTAGTGTCTTTTTTGATACTATTAATGGTATTGGTAGCTTTATTGTTGTTCACGAAACAAAAATTATCGCCTTCAGGCCCGGTGACGATTACGATCAATGGAGAGAAGAAAATAGAGGTGGCTTCGGGTAGTTCACTTTTAACAACTTTGGGTAATCAAAAAGTATTTTTACCATCAGCTTGTGGTGGTGGTGGAACCTGTATTCAATGTGAATGTCATGTACTTTCGGGAGGAGGAGAAGCCCTACCTACGGAAACCCCGCATTTTTCTAAAAAAGAATTGAACCATGGAGCGCGCCTTGCTTGTCAAGTAAAGGTTAAGCAGGATATGGAGATTACCATACCCGAAGAAGTATTCGGTATCAAAAAGTGGCCTGCAAAGGTTGTCCGTAACTATAACGTAGCATCGTTCATCAAAGAGTTTGTGGTTGAGATTCCAGAAGATATGGGCTATAAAGCCGGGGGATATATTCAAATAGAAATTCCAAAATGTGAAGTAAAATTCGCTGATATGGATATTACGGCACACCCTGAAGAACATGAGACTCCCGACAAGTTCAAAGCGGAATGGGATAAGTTCAATCTTTGGCCTTTGGTCATGAAAAATCCTGAAACGGTTGAAAGGGCCTATTCAATGGCCTCTTTTCCTGCTGAGGGTAGAGAGATCATGTTGAACGTACGTATTGCCACCCCGCCATGGGACAGGGCTAAAAACGGTTGGATGGATGTCAATCCGGGTATAGCCTCATCGTATATCTTCGGATTGAAAAAGGGAGACGATGTCACCATCTCAGGTCCTTATGGCGAGTTTTTTATCAATGAATCCAATTCTGAAATGTTGTACGTTGGTGGTGGAGCCGGTATGGCACCGATGCGATCACATTTGTACCATCTGTTCAAGACCCTTAAAACGAATCGTAAAGTGACGTATTGGTACGGGGGTCGTTCAAAAAGGGAACTTTTCTACTTGGATCACTTCTATCAATTGGAAAAGGACTTTCCGAACTTTAAGTTCTACTTGGCGCTTTCAGAGCCAATGCCTGAAGACAACTGGAAGGTGAAAGCGGATATTGATGCGCCTGGTGACGGTTTCGTTGGCTTCATCCACAATTGTGTAATCGATAATTATTTAAGCAAACATGACTCCCCAGAAGATATTGAACTGTATTTCTGTGGCCCACCATTGATGAACAAGGCGGTTCAAAAAATGGGAGAGGATTTCGGAATTCCTGACGAGCATATCAGGTTCGATGACTTCGGGGGCTAGTTCTCACTAGACTACCCTGATATCTGCTGCCGTAGAGCTAGGTGTGAATCGCGATTAAAATACAAACCGATATGTCACATATCGGTTTTTTTATAAACGACTTCCAGCCGAATAGGATGGATTAAGAAGAATAGCACAAATGCAAGCGCTCACAGAACAAGAACTTCATAATTTGGCGATGAATATCGTCGGTAAGCAATTGGAAGCGGAGGGTTTCGAGTTTATGGCGGTCAATAGTGAGCTGAAGAAGAATCCCCAGTTTGTTTGTTTGAAGGATAAAAAACTTCACTTTGTGGTCGTAAAGAGCATAGCTTACCCAGAAGACCCTCAAGATATGGAGTTCTATAGATCAGATCTGATTAAAATGAGGGATCATGCACTCAAGTTCAAGGCTGCAACCTATTATGCCGCGGTGGGTTTGGTCAATGCTTCCGATTATCATCTACCGGTGTACCTCAACCAAGAATATATTGTTGATTATGATGGTTTAATTGAAATTTAAATGAAATACGCTTTACTTTTCTTAAGCTGTTTATGTGTAATGGCCTGTGGTGATCGAGAACCAAGGGTAGTTCAGAACCAAAAGGTTGGCAATGCCTTTGGAACATCCTATAGCCTAATTTATCAAACTGATAGAACCCTTGATCTTCAAAAAGAGATCGATTCTGTTTTTGAAGCCGTCAATCGGTCTTTGTCCACATATATTCCTGATTCCGATATTTCTAGAATAAACTATGGTGACACGACCATTAGCGTTGACCATATGTTTCAAGATGTCTTTAAGTTGTCTAAGGAAATCCATGCGAAGACCAACGGCTACTTTGATCCAACGGTAGGCGTTTTGGTCAACGCCTGGGGCTTTGGTCCGGAGAACCAAATAGCCATGGACAGTTCACGTGTAGATAGCTTACTGCACTTCGTAGGATTTGATAAGGTGTATTTAACTGAAAGCAATTCAATCAGCAAAAGTAACCCGAATATCAGGATCGATTTTAATGCCATAGCGAAGGGGTATGGTATAGACCGATTGGCCGTTTTAATGGATGAGAAGGGGGTCGGTGATTATCTTTTGGAAGTGGGCGGTGAGGTTGTCGCCAAAGGAGAAAACCAGATCAAGAAAAAACCTTGGGTGGTGGGTATAGATGATCCTCAAGTGGTGGAAGGCAGGGCGCTGAAGACGACCATCAAAATGAAGGATATCGCATTGGCATCTTCAGGAAACTACCGAAAATTTAGAATAGATAGCGCATCAGGTCAAAAATACGTACATACCATCGATCCGAAAACAGGTTTTACAAAAAGCGGTAATACCTTGGCGGCCACGGTATTGGCGAACAGCTGTGCAAAGGCTGACGGTTATGCAACCGCACTCATGGCATTAGATCTAGCAATGGCGGAAAAATTGGTGCTTTCCGAGAAGGATCTGGAAGCCTATATCATTTATTTGGATGAAAACGGTGAAACCCAAGAGTTTATGACCGAAGGATTTAGGCGACTGGTTTTCGAACCAAGGGAATAAGCTCGCCCTTCGCCAAACGGAATTTTTCTATTTCTTGCGAAGCTAGGGTCGCCGTGTAGTCAATCGCTGCCACCTGAAAACCGATACTCCTTAGCTTTTCAAAGTAATCTCTTCCATAAATGCGCACGTGGTCATATTGGCCAAAGATCTTGGCGCGCTCTTTTTTATCGGTAATCGAATCGTCTTCAAATGTGGTTTCTCTCTTCAAATCTTGGGGAATTTGAAAAATGCCCCAACCACCAGGCTTTAGAATGCGGTAAAGTTCTTGCATCGCCTTGGTATCATTGGGTATATGCTCAAGTACATGATTACATAAGATGATATCGAAAGAGTCAGTATCGAAGGGAAGATTGCAAATATCGGCCTTCACATCTGCCAATGGCGAATTCAGATCCGTGGTAATATACTCCAGATTTTCAAGCTTTCTAAAACGCCTGTAAAATGCCTGTTCGGGGGCAAAGTGCAATACTTTGTGCTCACCTGTAAAAAAGTTGGTCTCGTTCTGAAGGTAGAGCCATAAAAGCCGGTGGCGCTCCAAAGACAGGGTTGACGGAGCGAGTACGTTCTCACGTGGATTCTCATAGCCATAGGGCAGGAAACTTTTAAATTGTCTACCGTCAATGGGGTCGGTGTGCTTGTCGCCCCTCATGACGAAAGCTAAAATAGGTCGAACCCAGTAGCTGAACTGTATCAGTATAGGTCTTGGAACGAGGTTAAGAAAGAATTTGAAAATACGTTTCATCGGGGTTTTTCGCAGCGCTATACCAAACTTTTAGTGGCCTGAAATTCATCCTCTTCATCACTTTTTATGCCTAGGGCCTCGTAAATGTACTTGAAGGTAGATAACAATTCAGGTTTGCCGTTTACCATGGCCACATTATGTTCAAAATGGGCGCTGGGCTTTCCATCAGCGGTGAGGATCGTCCACCCGTCCTTTAATTGTTTGATGCGATGTGTGCCGAGGTTGATCATGGGCTCAATGGCGACCACCATACCCTCGGTGAACATTTTACCCCTGCCTCTTTTACCATAATTGGGCATTTCAGGATCTTCGTGCATCTTTCGACCTAGTCCATGGCCTACGAGTTCGCGCACAACACCGTATCCGCGGTCTTCGGTATATTTTTGAATGGCGTAGCCAACATCGCCCACGCGGTTTCCAACTTTGAATTCGCGAATACCCGCATAAAGCGATTCTTTGGTTGCTTGAAGCAATTTTTTGGTCTCTACGGCAACTTCCCCGACCTCAAAAGTGTAGGCATGGTCACCGTAGAAATCGTTTTTAAGGGCGCCGCAGTCTATGGAGATAATATCACCTTCCATCAGCGGGGTGGTATTGGGAATACCATGTACCACCTGCGCATTCGGACTCATGCAAAGGGTGTTCGGAAAGTCATAGAGCCCAAGAAAGCCAGGTTTGGCACCGTGGTCACGAATGAAGGTTTCCGCGAGTTTGTCAAGTTGTAGGGTAGTTACGCCAGGTTTTACCTCGTTGGCTAGCATGCCAAGCGTTTTAGACACGATCAACGCACTTTCGCGCATCAACTCGATTTCTTCCAATGTCTTTGTTATAATCATAGCCCGCAAAGGTAAAATAATTTGGAAAAACTCTTATGCCAAAGGTTTGCAGGTCATTACGTCAGGCTGTGGAATACCCATGAGTTTCAAAATGGTTGGGGCGATATCGCCCAAAACGCCATCTTTGATTTCCTTAATATCATTGTCGACTAAAATTAATGGAACGGGATTGGTCGTATGTGCCGTATTCGGAGATCCATCGGGGTTGATCATGGTCTCGCAGTTACCGTGGTCGGCGATGACGATGGTGGTATAGCCGTTTTTTTGCCCTGCGGTGATTACCGATGCCGCACAGCTATCGACCGTTTCACAGGCTTTTATTGCGGCTGCCATATCACCTGTATGGCCTACCATATCGGGGTTGGCAAAATTAAGGCAAACGAAATCTACTTCCCCTTTTTCTAGTTCAGGAATGATGGCATCTCGAATGTCGAAGGCACTCATTTCGGGCTGAAGATCATAGGTAGCTACTTTTGGCGATGGACAAAGAATGCGCTGTTCGCCCTCAAAGGGAATTTCCCTTCCCCCATTGAAAAAGAACGTAACGTGCGGATATTTTTCGGTCTCTGCGATACGGATCTGTTTTTTGCCTGCGTTCGACAATACTTCGCCAAGTGTTTGTTCAATATTGTCTTTATCATAGACCACGTGAACTCCCACAAATGAGTCATCATAATTGGTCAGGGTTACATAATGTAATTTGAGTTTGTAGGTATTTTGTTCGTGAAAATCGGCTTGGCTCAGCATTTGGGTAAGCTCTCTACCGCGGTCTGTTCTGAAATTAAAAAATATCACAACATCATCGTCGCTTATTTTGGCTACCGGTTCACCTGATGCATCTGCCATGAATATGGGTTTGATAAACTCGTCGGTAACACCTTCGTCATAACTTTTCTGTATCGATCCTGAAATAGATCTCGATGCGGTACCAGACCCGTTGACCAGCAGATCGTAGGCCAGTTTTACGCGCTCCCACCTTTTATCACGGTCCATGGCATAATATCTTCCTATGACGGTCGCTAAGTGTGCATTTGTCGTAGTGCAAAATTTTTCAAGGTCTTCCACATAGCCCTTTCCGCTTTTGGGGTCTACATCCCTTCCATCGGTAAAGGCATGTACGAACATGTGCTTCACCCCCGAATTTTCGCCCGCTTGGATAAGGCCTCTCAAATGCGACGTGTGACTATGAACGCCACCATCACTTAAAAGGCCTAAAAAATGTACGGATTTGTTGTGTGCCTTGGCATAGGAAAAAGCGGCATTTAAAACCTTTTCATCTTTCAGGGTATTCTCCTTTACCGCTAGATTGATCTTGGCCAAATCTTGGTAAACGATGCGTCCGGCCCCTAAATTCATATGGCCTACCTCGCTATTGCCCATTTGCCCTTCAGGAAGCCCCACATTCATACCATCGGTCAGTAAGTTGGCATTGGGGTAGTTACGATATAGGGAATCAACAAAAGGGGTTTTCGCCTGGTCTACTGCCGATATTTTAGGGTCCGGAGACTTGCCCCAGCCATCTAAGATCATTAAGATTACTTTCTTGTTCATGCTCATCGTGGTTTTTAAAATATAAAAGTACTGCCATTTGCCCTGTATCGCTACTATTTGTGGCAGCTTTTTTAACCCTAGGGCCCATAGGTAAATACCCTTACTACACTGCTGAAGGCGATAAAGGGCAATCGGTCAACAGGGTACAGATCTTGCAAATGAAGCAAACCGTTAAAATTCGATTGCAGAAAGGCCAAGCCCGATAATCGTCGGATGCGCCTTCATTAACCTAGCATGAGGTCGGAAAGGGAAAACCCATCCGCCTAGTTGGCAAATGGGTCTTTATCGTCAAAAATTCACTCCATATAGTGTTCTCGTACTTGGAGTAAAAAAGGTAAGTTTTTAGAAATCCCAACCATTCAATGCTCTTTCAGACAAAGCATAGATTGCCATAAAGATCATCATAGCACAAAAGACGGAGTAAATTTTCAGTACTACCACCAATATCTCAGGTTTGCAGTTCTCGAATGCTTCTGAATAAAGGTTCTTAAATTGTAATAGCGTTCCCATATAGTTCTATTTAATGATGAATAGCTATAAGGGGTTAAACTTGAAATAATGGAAAGATACTTGGGAAAGACCAATATACTAAAAATCAGCTGACTTGCTGTTTTTTATTGCTATTTAACACTTATCTTAGGTGAAATGACAGAAATCATAGATTTACTGCTTGCCTTGGTATTTTTGTATGGCCTCTTTAATCTTTTCAATACGGTTTTCAGGATCAGGGTGGGTGCTCTGAAATTCTGGCACCCGGTTCGGGCCACCTGCGGCTTTAAGTATCTGCATAACCTTGATCATTTCATAGGGGTCGTAACCTGATTGTATCATGAAAAGCACACCAAGTTCATCACTTTCAAGTTCATCGCCTCGCCCGTTTTTAAGTAATGTGGATTGACCGATCCCGCCAACCAGGCCGCCCATGTCACCACCGACCGAGGCCCCCATTGAAATCGTTTTCCAAAATTCCCCTTCAGCGATCCGTTCTGCCGAATGCCTTCCGATAACATGTCCGATTTCGTGACCCAAAACTCCGGCAAGTTGGGCTTCGTTCAATTCTTTGAAGAGCGCATAGGTTATAAAACAAGGTCCGCCCGGAAGCGCGAACGCGTTGATCGTTTGGTCATCCGCAAGCAAATGGAAGTCATATTTATAGGGAGTATCTCGTGCTATACTGCTCTGCACCAATCTATTGCCAATGGCATCGACTACCGCCTGCAAGCGTTCATCAGGGTAAAGGCCACCGTATTCTTGTGCGATTTCCGGGGCACTTTGAAGCCCGATCGCAATTTCTTGCTCGGCGGTCATATTTATGGTCTGGGTACGCCCGGTATATGGATTTTCTTCGGTGCTGCTACACTTTTTAATGAAGGCAAAAGCCACTATGCACAAGCCAATGGCGATACGAATTTTCCAACTTCCTCTGTTCATGGTAGTAGTGTACGTTTACCGTCGGAAGATACAAAAAGACACAGAAAACAAAAGAGATTTATAAAAGTTCTTTGTTGATGTCAAGAATGTTGTTCTGTATGTAGTTCTTGATAAATCCGTTGGTGAAATGTTCGCTGCCCAAGAATGTTTCCTGCTCAAGAATGAGCATTATATTCTTACTTCGAAATGCCTTCAACATCGGTACGGAGAGTGGCGCAAAACTATAGTGCCAAGGCTCGTACTTGAACCCTTTTCGTTTTGGGTCATCGGTATATACCAAATGAAAATCAAAGACTTTAGAATTTTCATCCATCCACTTTTTAAAATCCTCATAGGGTCCACCTGCCCCGAATTTGGCTGGATCTAGCACATCGCCGTCTACCTTTCTATAACCGTCAACGATATCGACATCGGTACCCCAATGGTGTCGGCTGGTACCTGGCACGGTAGAATACTCGATTATCTTGTCAATGGCGGCCAGGGGAGTCATACCATCATCTTCGGTAAAGGTGACGAATTTTCGTTCCCAAATCGCCTCTTGACGGGTAAAGTTGCGATAGCTTGATACTATCTTTAGGTCGATACCGTCGCTGTAAGCGGCTTTTTTCATTTCAACGAACGCATCATGGGCCTGCGCCCGTAAATTGATGCCCTTGCCAAAAAGCTCGATATCGGTTTTACCCATGAGTTCTAGAACGGAATACTCTTGGTCTTTCGCAAATGCCAAACTGGGCAATAGGGCAAGCCCAATGCTCGATGCACTGCTTTTTTTGATAAACGATCTTCGTTCCATGCGACTATATTTTTCTTGTGGTTGTATTCAATACAAAAACGTTGCCAAAGGCAATGTATTATCCTTCAGCCAGTTTAAAAGTAATTAAATAATCTTAAAGGCGAATGGCAAAGACCACTAATTGGCCTAAGGTAGGCAGCGGCCTGACCTTAAGTGCCGATGTTTTCGGTAATTACTTTTAAGACGCTACTAGGGTTTGCGACGGCCCTACCGCGCTAAATACAGAAAGCCCTGAAAATCAAGATTGAGATCTTTCATCTCGACAATGAAGAAATATACCCCTGCCGGCAGCCCTTTGTTCTTGTCCATCAGAATGATACCACTGTTGGCGAAACCCGTGAATTCGTCGGTATAGTTTTCTTGCTCGAAAACTTTCAGGCCATAGCGGTCAAAGATGATGACCCTGTTATTCGGTGATCGCTCCAGTTCGGGTATGACCAATGAATCGTTCACGCCATCGCCGTTGGCGGTGACCAAAAAGTTGTCTACGGTAAGAAAATCGCGGGGCTCGCCTAACGAGCTTGCAAAGGTAAGCACCTCGTAGTCATCGGGCACGAAACTGCTTGATGTTACGAAGCCCTGTTCAAGGTCGCCCACCGCGGTACCGTTGCCCAAGGCTTCCCATCGGTTGGAAGCCTTGCTCCAGCCTACCACGGCCATGGTGCTCGCATCGTCGGTCAAGAGCGCGATATTGCTTCTTTCGTTCCAGCTCAACCGCACGGTAGAGGCTACACTACCTTCTAGCCGCCAGAATTCTGTGGTACTTACAGGGCCCAGGTCATCGGACCTGATCCCCGTGCTAAAACTTGCAAAGGTCGACGGACTATTGGGGTTCTCAAAAAAGTAGGCGCACTTGGCAAAGGCGTTCACGGCCGATGACTCTATGATCAGTTGGCGCAACTGTGCTGCGTCGCCCACCGGAAAGGTGAAATTCTGCTGGTCTACGGTGACAATGTACCCGTCAACCTTTGAAATATCGGCGCTACCTGCGTAAAACGAGTTGGCCAAGAAATTCAGGTAATTGTCGGTCTGGTTTCGAGGGGTCTCGAAGTTGCCCAAAATAAAATTGGTGGCGTTCAAGGTATTGATGCCCGTATTCAGTAGCACATGGTTGGGGTTGTCGATTTCAAGGTCGAAAAAAGTAGGGGTGAAGGCCCCGGAAACCGTCAAGGGCGCATCGCCATAAAAACCCGCCAGACCCAAGTTCTGATCCAGAATACCGTCATTGATCAAGTTGGTGTGCAGGCCTAACTGCCCATCTTGGTGTATTTGAAGGTTGCCCGAGTTGTACAGGGCGGTTTGGGCATTGATACCCATTGATAAAAGGAATAATACATAATATATACTTTTCATGGCTAAAAGTCTGAAACTGTAAAATACCAAATTGGTAAAGGACTTACTACAGGTAATCCATTTTCGTCTAATATGGTAATATCAAAAGAATTAATTGTTTGATTTGTAACGAAAATTCTGTTATTTCCAGTGACCGTTAATTGAATAATGTAATCATTATCAGGCCTAGCAATTGGGAACGTAATTGTATAATTGCCCGCACTTCCCGTTAAATTGGCTCCTTGTATGTTATCGGCACCGCCGGGGTTTATTTTGCCCATAGCAAAAATTACGGGTTCTTTCCAAACGACTCCAGAGCCCGTTGAGCTTAGAACTTGACCGTTAGTGCCTGCAAAACCATCGATGTCAATTAGTTCTTCTTGAAGTTCAAAAGCACCATTTGCGGTTATTTCATTTCCAAATGTTACTGTCTGTCTAATGGAGATAATATCCTGATCACCGGCCTTTAAGGCTAATTGGTCTACCCCTGGACTATACATCCCTGTATCTGCATCATCAAAAAAACGAAAAGCAGGGTTAGCTCCATTTACGGCACCCAAAAAGGCGGTAGCCCTTGTATTACCATTCACATTTAACTTTTGTTGGTTGCTTGCGAATCCGCCTCCAAGATTTAGTCTATTTTCAATGTTATCAAAACTGATTTGGGCGTTATTTTCTAACAAACCACCTGCGCCGTCGGAAAAAAATATTGAGCCTAAACTGCCTGTTGGTATGCCGGTACTTCCTAATGGCTCCCAGGCTACCGCAGTGCCAGCGGGGTTTGTTACCAATATTTGTTTTTCGGGTATGGCTAGGGCAGGGGCGGGGGCAATTTTCGCGTTGGTCACATTAGCGTCTAAAATTTTCGCGGTGGTCACCGCGTTATCGGCAAGGGTATACTCGTCACCTAATACGCCGGTACCTGATATTGTGTTCGTATCAAAAAGTGCAGTCGAGCCGCCCGGGGGTGGGGTTGACCATTCCGTTCCGGTCGCCGTTGTGGTCAAAACTTGGCCAATGGTAATTGACGGTTGGATTTTTATTGGGGTTATATTGGCGTCTAAAATTTTCGCGGTGGTCACAGCGTTATCGGCAAGGGTATACTCGTCACCTAATACGCCGGTACCTGATATTGTGTTCGCATCAAAAAGTCCACCACCACCACCAGTGTTGGCGACCCATGCCAAGCCCGTACCGGTAGAACTTAACACTTGGCCGGCCGTGCCCAGGCCAATGCCGTCAATGTCAATGCCTCCATAGAGCCTAATGTTTTTTTCCTTGGTTACCGTAAAGGTTTTATCATTGGCAAAACTAGGTGCTCCTATGGCCATAGTGTTGTTTTGTACAAAATGGAAATCGCCAATTCCAAAATTATCCCGTCGTTCAAAAATCAATGCGCCTTTACCGTTATTATAGCGATCGCTGGCAAATAAAATACCAGTGCCCGATCCACTTCCTTCGCCTGAATTATGCAGTAATATCGAGTAAGCAATTTGATTTGGTAACTGTTCGGCAATATGTACCTTGACTTGATTGGAGAGGGTAATGGGGGTAGCCCCTATTTGAGCACCATCTACACCGATCGCCAAGGCACCGTAAGATGTACCGGCTACGGTTCTGCCCTCATAATCCCAGTACAAGCTGGGCCTATTGGTAACAGGGTGGAAAAACTGATCGGGACTACCATCCACTCCTGCAAAAAATATGGATTTGGGATCGCCGGCAAGCCCAGCGGCATTTGGGGCAACTTCCCAGCC
>JBHJNU010000077.1:0-23216 GCA_050330515.1 Flavobacteriaceae bacterium
CGCTTTGACGAAAGTATCAGTGCCATGGTGTTGTTCAATGTCAGCAATGGTTTTGATATAGGCTATGCCTATGAAACCGCACTTGAAAATCAAATCAACGGATTGGATAATGCCACCCACGAACTTTTTATGAGACTCTCACTTTAGTTATTATTGATGATTTAGCAAACGAAACCCCAACAACCAAGTTGGGGTTCTTTGTTTGAAACAACGCTAGCCATGAACAAGGCTTAATTTTAATACCTGGAGGGCTACCCGCCCATGCCAAGAATTGAAAATGATTTCCCAGGTTAAGTTTGTTAATTGGTAGAAAAACGGATTTTCAATAAAGCACCATGACTCAATAAAAAACTGTGCATAATAGAGAAAGAATATCGTCGCAACATAGAACTCGCGTGGCTCTTATGAGGCTTGCTACCCGACCACGATAAAAACATTGAATTCGCAATTGCACCTATACATTTAGGTTTAACTGTTCTACATTTAAGGCGTTTTCAAAAATGCGGATCGATAACCATTTACCAGCGTATGATCACACTGCCCCAAGTGAAACCACTACCAAAGGCGGCAAGTACCACTAGGTCGCCCTTTTTCACCTTACCTTGTTCCCAAGCCTCGGTTAGTGCTATAGGTATAGAAGCTGCGGTTGTATTACCATAATTCATAATGTTGTTATAGACCTGGTGATCACCCAATTCAAATTTCTTCTGTATGAACTGAGAAATTCTTAGGTTCGCTTGATGCGGCACCAAAAGATCGATATCCGATGGCTTTAATTTATTTTTGGCCAGCCCTTCCATAATCACCTCACTAAATCGCACCACTGCATTTTTAAAAACGAACTGTCCGTTCATTACGGGCAAGTACGATTCGTCGTTCGGATCGTTATCGGCAACAATATCGTTGACCCATCTGCCCCCCATACCCGGTGCCAATAGGGCCAATTCTTCGGCATGCTGCCCCTCTGAATGCAAATGGGTCGACAGTATGCCTGAGGTATTATCATCTTCCCTACTCAAAATAGCCGCGCCGGCCCCATCGCCAAAAATCACTGATACGTTACGCCCTCGGGTGGTAAAGTCCATTCCCTTTGAATGTACTTCAGACCCGATAACCAAGATATTCCTATACATGCCCGTTTTAATATACTGATCTGCTACGGATAGTGCATAAACGAACCCTGAACATTGATTTCTAACATCGAGCGCCCCTACGGTTTTGATATCAAGATCGCGCTGTACCAAAACGCCCGGACCGGGAAAATAATAATCAGGACTCAACGTGGCAAAAACGATGAAATCAATTTCGTCTTTGTCGATACCCGCCCTTGAAATGGCTATTTTTGCAGCCTTTACACCCATGGCCGTCGTGGTATCCTCACCGCTTTTAGCTACGTGCCTTCTTTCTTTGATACCCGTTCGCTCCTGTATCCATGCATCACTGGTATCCATGATCTTGGACAAGTCATCATTGGTTACAATATTCTCCGGTACATAATATCCTAGGCCTGTAATTTTAGAATTGTACATAGTATTCAGGTTTCATTTTTTATTTTACAAAACTACCCAAAGTTGGTGGCATCGGGGACCCAAAATTATATAAAGGTAATGCCTTACCGTTTCAAATAGCAAGCTAGGGGTTTTATTGTTAAAATTTAGTACATTTCAAGAAAATCGTCAGCCTTTTAATGAAGATTGTTCCTGGGAAAATGGATTAAAAATAGAGTACGGCATAAAAAAAATACTGCTACTTACCCTCATTCTTTCCAATACCATAGCGTAATCCCAAGAAAATATAGACCATCAGCAACCCCCCGAAGGAAATTTATGCCCGCTGATAAAATGAAAACCCCATTATTATCGGTACATGGCTAAGCTGATAACAATTCCGGTACCTATGCCATGCAAAGTGAGCGTTATTTCAATGCCTTGAAAGGGCCAGGCGACACCGTAAGATTAGTGATGCTGGCGAATGAAAGTCATGGTTATCGCGCAAAGGAAGGTATTTTGCATCTGTTATGGGAACAAAATGAATGGCTCGATAAACAGGCTAAAAAAAGCTGGGCTACCGGTCAATCTAAACCAGGAGAACCTAGATAAAGATTAGGGTACATATTGGAGATAATCGGTAGTTTTTATGGTAGCATTAAGGTCGTTCAGAAGGTTGAACAGACCGAAAAAAGTTCTATTCATGTATATAAAATGCTTGGAACCCCTGTTGCCGTTCATTTTTCTAATTTGTTTATCTGAAGAATAATGTTCACTTAAATCAGCGATTCTGCCCCAAAACGTAGGGTCCCCGAAATTAAACTCCGCTTTCTGCATCGGCAGGGTAAATAGGCTCAAAAGCTCATGAAACAACGATTTGAAAAACATAACATCTTCTGGGCCGTCTGTTTTTAGCAAGATTTCAAGTTCATATAATTTTTGGGTGAACAGCACATCGTCTGAAATAGTTCCGGGTTGCGCCAATTCAAAATAAGGCGTGTAAAATGAATCAGGCACTTCTTTGACACAACCGAAATCAAGGGCAATTAAATTGAATGCCCCGTCGACCAAAAAATTACCCGGGTGTGGATCCGCATGTACTTTTCGCAATACATGAATTTGGTACATGTAAAAATCCCACAGGGTTTGACCCAACCGGTTACCTTGTTCCTTTGAAAATGGAGTTTTGACGAACTCTCCAAGGTGAATTCCGGTCATCCAATCCATGGTAATGATACGCTCACTTGATAACTCGTCGTAATACTTTGGAAACCTTAAATTGGAAATAATACTGCATGATTCAGAAATCTGGCGGCTTTGACTAATTTCTAGGATATAATCCGTCTCCTCCAACAATTTGTCTTCGACCTCTTTGAAGAATTTGTCAGAATCTTTGCCTTTGATGTTGAACATTTTCAGGGCGATCGGCTTAACGAGTGCCAGGTCGCTACTGATACTTTCGGCGACCCCTGGGTATTGGATCTTAACTGCCAATTGCCTGCCCGATTTCGTTGCTTTGTGCACCTGCCCGATACTAGCGGCGTTGATCGAATCTTTATCGAACGTATCGAAGATCTCTTCGGGATATTTTCCCAAATACTTCTTGAAGGTTTTGCGAACCAAGGGGGCAGAAAGTGGTGGAACCGAAAACTGTGAAAGTGAGAATTTTTCAACATAGGCCCTTGGAAGCATATTCTTTTCCATGCTCAGCATCTGGGCGACCTTCAAGGCACTACCCTTCAAGGTTTTCAATCCGTCATAAATATCCTCGGCATTACTTTCGTTCAGCTGGTCTTTGTTCAACTGGGGGTCTACCAGTTTTTTACCATAATACTTCATATAATTGCCCCCTATCTTGACCCCGGTCTTCATGAGCTTACCGGCACGTTCGATTTTTCCTGTGGGTATTTTATCTAGGGTTTTCATATCATGAAGCGTTTAAAAAATTTCTGGGCCTCGGTATATGGTTTTTATGTTACCAAGAAACCACGAGGCGATCTAAGACATTCTCTCTTTGAAAAGGAACTTTCCGAAATCAATGATGTTATCCAGTGGCGTATTATCGAATAAATCAAAGACGGTGTTGACCGATTTCTCTATCGCCATATCGGTTTTTTCAAAAGCCGGCGATTCGTCATCCATCCAGAACTTTAACAAGAACATGAACTGCACCCAGGCGCCCTCCGAAAAGACCGTGGGGTTGTGCCGTGTGATCTTCATCTTTTTCTCAGCGTTACCATCATTGATCAATTTTGTCGCAAAGCCCTTAATTAGGGTTCTTAGCCCTTTTAACTGCGCCATGTTCAGCATCATGCCCCGATTGTTTTCCAAGGCGAAAAGCACATAACTTCTATTGAGGGTCAAAAGTTCAAAGAACGAATAGAAGAAGGTGAGCATCTTTTCTTTGTTGGAAAACGCATCAAAAGCATCGTTCTTGAGCATCAAGGATTCGGTATTGGTGTAGAACTTTGACCAGATCGCTTTCTGAAGGCCATCGAACGAACCAAAATATTCATAAAAAACAGCCTCTTCCAGGTCATTTGATTTACAGAACTTAAAAATCGATTTGGGCATCACTTCGTGCTCCAACACGTAATTCATATAAAGGGTGATGATATGGTCATCACTAACTTTTTTCGCCTTTGTTTTCGTTGCCATAGGAACTATTTTTTTTGATTCAAAAATTCGTGCTGAACCTCTGTGAGTTTCGACCCGAGAGTTTTTGCTTTAACTTGTTTTTCTTTTGTAAAATTAGCGTTTCGATGCCCATTTGTACGTTAAGGGATTACCAATTTCGTCAAATTAGAAAACGTGCTTCCGAGGGAGAGCACGTTTTCAAACAACCTAACCAATAAATAATGCAATCAGAAATGAACAATCTTTTTCATAGCAATTCTTCATAACACCACAAAGATACTATTGTTTAATCATTTAAAATAATCTTTAAACAAAAATCTTTGTTAAATTTTAATTCCATTTTCTGAAGCCTAGGTTATACTGACCTTTTTTATGCCAACTAACGTGATCATCGTGCCAGTTTGTCACTGTCTTTGAGTGTGGTATTTTTTTTGACTGTTCGTATACCATCCAATATAACATTAAACTAAATTTTCAATTAAGGGTATTGACAAAATAAAACGATAGAATTTATGGCAACAGGTAAAATCAATGTTTCGGTCGAGAATATTTTTCCGCTGATTAAAAAGTTCCTCTACAGTGACCACGAAATATTTCTTCGTGAGTTGATCTCTAATGCTACAGACGCCACCTTAAAACTGAAGCATCTCACGGCGATAGGTGAGGCCAAAGTAGCATACGGCAACCCTATCATCGAGGTCAAAGTGGATAAAAAGGGAAAGAAAATACACATCATCGATCAAGGTATCGGTATGACCGAAGAGGAAGTTAAAAAATACATCAACCAGGTCGCCTTTTCAGGTGCCGAGGAGTTTTTGAACAAATATGAAGACGGTGCTAAAGACGCCGGGATTATCGGTCATTTCGGACTAGGGTTCTACTCCGCCTTTATGGTGGCCGAGCAGGTCGAAATCATTACCAAAAGCTATACCGATGCACCCGCCGCACATTGGTCTTGTGATGGGTCGCCGAACTTCTCCCTTAAAAAAGGGAAAAAGGAAGATCGTGGCACTGAGATCATTCTACATATATCCGATGATTCAAAAGAGTTCTTGGAAGATGGCCGTATCAGAGCGCTGCTCAGCAAGTATAACAAGTTCATGCCCATACCGATCAAGTTCGGCACTAAAACAGAAACCCTTCCAAAGCCCGAAGGTGCAAAACCGGAAGATAAGGCCCCAACAAAAGAGGTAGACAATATCGTTAACAACCCTAACCCCGCTTGGACGAAGCAACCCGCCGATTTAAAGGATGAAGACTACAAAAACTTCTACCACGAGCTCTACCCCATGCAATTCGAAGAGCCCTTGTTCCATATTCATCTGAATGTCGATTATCCGTTCAACTTAACGGGCATACTTTACTTCCCTAAGTTAACCAATGACCTGAACACTCAAAAAGACAGAATACAACTGTACCAGAACCAGGTTTTTGTAACGGACAATGTGGAAGGCATCGTACCAGAATTCTTGACCATGTTACGCGGGGTGATCGATTCACCCGATATTCCGTTAAACGTATCGCGCTCCTACTTGCAAGCTGATGGCGCGGTGAAGAAAATTTCCTCTTACATTACCAGAAAAGTAGCCGATAAACTTTCTTCGCTCTTTAAGAATAGCAGAACGGACTTTGAGGCCAAATGGAACGATATCAAAATCGTTATCGAATACGGTATGTTATCGGAAGAGAAATTCTTCGAAAAGGCCGACAAGTTTGCCCTGTACCCGACCGTTGATGGTGCCTATTTCACTTTCGAAGAACTTCAAGAGAAAGTAAAAGCGAACCAAACAGATAAAGACGATAAACTGGTGCTGCTCTACACCTCTGATAAAGAAGCACAGCACAGTTATATCGAGGCGGCCAAAGTGAAAGGGTATGAGGTCTTGTTGTTAGATTCGCCTATTGTCAGCCACCTGATGCAGAAACTGGAGACATCGAAAGAAAAAATTTCATTCGCCAGGGTAGATGCAGACCATTTGGATAACCTTATCAAAAAGGATGATACCCAAATCAGCAAACTTTCAGACGAGGAGAAAGAGCAATTGAAAAAAGAGCTGGAAGAAACCATCAGCAATAAAAGCTACACGGTTCAGCTAGAAGCGATGGATAGCAATGCCTCTCCCTTTATCATTACCGAGCCTGAGTTCATGCGCCGTATGAAAGATATGCAAAGAACCGGCGGTGGCGGAATGTACGGTATGGGCAACTTTCCTGATATGTACAACCTGGTGGTCAACACCAACCATGAGTTAGTAACCGAAATATTGAATACGAAAACCGCAAAAAAGAAGGAACGCCTGATCCACCAATCATTAGATCTTGCGAAGCTTTCAAAAGGGCTTTTAAAGGGCCAGGAACTGACCGATTTCATCAAGCGAAGCTACGAAATGGTGAAATAGTGGCCGGGATTTCACCCCCCCCCTATTTTCAAGTAAAAACCCGCACCTTTTACAGATGCGGGTTTTATTTTTTAAATAGCCCTATTGGCTACATCACAATTGTTCAGTTTCCTCTTCTTCACCGATTTTATTGAAATTTTGGCGAAACCGCTCAAAGAATTCCTTGTGCATGCGATCCATACGTTCATGCATCTTATCTAAATCCATGAAGTCTTTTCCAAAATCGCTCCCGAAGAAATCTTGATTGAAGAATTTTTGACTCAAAAGCGAATCAGGTTCTGAAAAGGGCGCGAAATCAAAGCTACCGGAATTCGAAAAATGTTTAAAAAACCGTGATTGAAACGTTTGTAAAAGGCTATCCTTTTGATTAAGGTCAAGTTTGCCAAAATCATCGGAGGAAGACCAAGAATAAATAGAATCGTATCGGATCATGTTGCCATTTTCATCAAATTCTTTATCTACCTTCCAAGTCCCGTTAGGCCGCTCGGCCAATTTTTTTTCATAAGGCCTACCATCATTTTTAGCTTCTTGCGAACTACACCCTGTGCTTAAAATCGTCGCAAAGAAAAGAAGTGCTACTTTTTTCATTCTTTAACAATTTTAGTTTTTTATTTTTTCCGATTACCGAACAAAATAAATGCCAAACCACTTGATATCAAATAGTTTGGCAGTTAAAATTTGTTAAAGCGCCTCAGTTAGAACCCGAAGGGCTTACCAGTAAATAGGCCCATTGCCCAAATACTTTTCTGCGATAGGCTGGTAGTAGTCCAGAACATCCTCTAGATCATAGATTTTTTGGCTTTTGGTATATAGGTCATAGCGGTTGAAATCTTTTATAATTTCTAGATAAGCGGCATCCTTTTCGTTCAAAAGCTCTTTGTAACTACCCCCAGAATGCCAAGGATAAAAGGAATGGTAACGAATCATGACCATGGCCTCGTCCGGTAGTTTATTGTCTTTATGATTGTTCAATACTTGATAAAGGTATTCGTCATGGCCCCATGCCAGATCTACATTGTCAATGCCACAGCCAGCTTCATAAATACCCGTAGTGGTATTATAACGCTCATCTTGCATATCGGCATTGGTTTTGTTGAACTCAGGATAAACGCATGTATCGGGCAAGGCACAACCTACAACAAAAACATCACCGACCATACCCCATTGTTCTGCCTGGCTGGTACCATCTTCATCACTTCCCCAAAGAAACATCACTTTACCCAGGTCATGAATGAGTCCGGTCAATTGCATCCAATCTGGTCTACCATCGGCGCGAATGGCCTCGGCACTTTGTATTAAATGCTGCACGTTGGGCAGATCTAAATCGGGGTCGCTGACATCTATTAATCGGTTTAGATGGCGCATCGCCTCCCAAAGGTCCATGGGCTTATCGAACTTAAGGTACTTTTTGTGCATACTTTGCACATATTCTACGGTTTGATTTTTGCGCATTTTTCTATAATGCTCCTTTACGGCAACCGAAACATCAGGTGCCTCGTAGTTTCTAAATGTTTTTTCTTCCATATTTTAAAGCTTAAAGATCGGGCACCAACCCGAGCTAATCTATACATTACCTAATACAAGGTATAAAATTACGGTAAAAACGACTAAAAATAAACTAAAGGGCTTGGCATATTTCCAAGGCGTTAAATCAAGCACCCCGGCATCTTCCATTTCAAATCGCGCTTCCTTCTTTAGAAAAAACGAAGCCACATGCATGATTAGTATATTGAGAACAAATTCAATACCCCAAATATGCACAAAGTGCAAGTTTACTTCGAACACAAAATTCACGATTACATAAAAGAAAAGGCCGAATACCAAGCCAATTTTGGCCCCAGATGAAGATACCCTTGGAAAAAGAAACCCTGCAATGATCACACTGGCAATAGGTATGAAAAAGATACCGTTCAATTCTTGAAGCAGTTGGTACAGCCCCTTTGGTGCATTGGCCACGAAGGGCGCAATGGCAATGGCAAAGACGGCGAGTATGGCAGACGTCCACTTTCCTATTTTAACCAACTTGATTTCGGTAGCCCCTTTTTCGATGTACCTCTTAAAAATGCCCAGGCTGAATACCGTGGCCGCACTGTTCAACGCGCTATTGAACGTACTTAGTATGGCACCCATCATTACGGCCACAAAAAAACCGGTCAACCAAAGGGGTAATACTTTTTTCACTAAAAGCGGGTATACGGTATCTGGGTTATCGTAAAGACTTTCGCCGAAATAGTAGAACCCTATCAAACCAGGAAGCACGATTACCAAGGGAATCAATATCTTCAACAACCCCGTAAACAACAATCCCTTTTGGGCTTCCTTTAGGTTCACCGCCCCGAGCACCCTTTGAATGATAGACTGGTGCATCGTCCAGAAATAGATTTGATTGATCATCAAACCGGTAAACAGTACCTCGAACGGAAGTATTGCCGTTCTTGATCCTTCACCAACACCCGATTCTCTACTGACCACGTTAAACTTATCCGGACTATGCTCAAAAACTTTTGCCATGCCCTCTAGTGGGTTTCCGTCTCCAATACTCAGCAAGGCCAAAATGGGCACTAACAATCCGGCCACCAATAGTCCGAAACCGTTGATAGTATCCGTATAAGCTACCATTTTCAATCCTCCGAAAATGGCATAAACGGCACCAATTACCCCCACGATCAAAATAGTTATCACAATACCTTGTTTTTGGCTAACCTGCAAAAGTTCGGAAATCTCAAAAATAGCTTCAATATTCAAGGCCCCCGTATAAAGAACGATGGGCAGTAAAGTGGCCACAAACGAAATAATCAATAACAGGGCGACCAAGGTTCGGGTCATGCCATCGAAACGTTTCTCTAAAAATTCAGGAATGGTTGTCAGGCCCATTTTCAGGTACCTAGGGGCAAAATAAAGAGCGCCGATAACCAATGCCAATGCCGAGGTTACTTCCCAGGCAACAATAATAGCCCCGTTCTTATAGGCTGAGCCGTTCATGCCCACCAAATGCTCTGTAGAGATATTGGTCAACAAGAGTGACCCCGCGATGATGATTCCGGTCAGGGAACGTCCGCCCAAAAAATACCCATCGCTTGTATTCAGTTTGTCGCGACGTAGTTTCCAAGTGGCATAAAATGCCACGAAACCTGTAAAAAGAAGAAAAGTTGCTAAAGCCATAAGGGCTAAAATAAACAATATTCTAACATAGCATATGTACTAATCTATTTTTCATAGTAAGCCTTGACCTGAGGATTAAAATGAAAACCATTCAACCCAATTTTAAAGCTCTTGCAAATCGCCGGTCAAGAAGATATACCTGAATACCTATAAAAAAGGCCAGGGCCATACACCCATAAACAAATGTATTGGATAAGACTATATTAGGAATCAAGGCCGATAAATCGAAGGCTGCCCATTTGTGCATCTCCAAAACGTAAGGAAAACCGGTTTCAATCTCAGGATCGCCATAAATAACATACCCAAAAAACACCAAAATGACTGCTGTCAAAAACCACCAGATCTTTGTTGAAATCAACGGTTTATAAACAAATACGTTATTGGTTTTCTGAACAGCTTCAATTTTTGATAGAATTATATCGGTAAAATTGCTAGGTGGTTCTTCCAAACCCGCTTCATTTACCATTCTTTTTACGAAAGCGTCATATTCCCTGTGCTTATTCTCTTCCATAATTGTTTAACATATCAGGTTCTAATTTATTCTTCAATAGTTCGGCGAGGCGCTTTCTGCTTCTGAACAACCGCACTTTTATGGTGTTCGCCTCTAAACTCATTACCTCCGATATTTCCTTCAATGACAATTCTTCAAAATAGTGCAAGGTAATAATTACCGCGTCATTTTCGGGCAACTTGCCAATTGCCGCCCTTATAGCGGTCTTGCGGTCCATGACATCGAGTTCAAGGAGCACATTGTCATGGGTGTCAAATTGATATTCCATGGCTGAGTCAAGTGTCATTGCGTTTAAACTTCTACCTTGTTTCTTGAGATAATCTAAACTTCTATTGTAAGCGATCCTATAGATCCATGTCGAACACTTTGAATCTCCCTTGAATGTTTTCAATTGTTGGTAAACTTTCAGGAATACATCTTGTGATACCTCTTCTGCCTCCTCACGGTTTTTCAAAATTTTCATCGCCAGGGTAAAGACCATATGTTTGTAACGATCCACCAGAATGGCAAAGACCCTGGTATCACCGTTAATAATCGCATCAATTTCGTATTGGTCTTGGTTATGGCCCATTTGCTACATAAGACGATGAATGTAACACAATGGTTACCGACTTAGAAAAAAAACTTCAGTTTGTGTAACCTAGCTTAACATCATATCGTCATAAGAACATACGGAGCTTATTAATCAATTAAAAAACAATCATCATGGTAGAAATCGTATTCATCAGTTTATTCATTGTCTTTTTTGGAATTATGTATTTGTTTTTTTCAACTAGAAACAAAGAAAGACTGGCCTTAATAGAGAAAGGTGCAGACGCCAACATCTTTGTTAGGCAAAAACGGGGCAGCCCTTCCTCTATTTGGAAAATACTCATCTTGAACCTTGCGCTTCTTTTAATGGGTATCGGTTCGGGTATCGTTATGGGCGGTATCTTGAAGAACAACTTGGCCGGTGACTCATTTTTCGCCGTTCCGGGCTCCATCTTTCTAATGGCGGGTACCGGATTACTCATCGGCTTCTTCTTGACCAAAAAAATGGACAAGGAAGAAATTTAGCCGGTTTTTATACTAGCAGAAATGGAACCATCACAATTGTATGTGATGGTTTTGTATTTTTATGCTATGAAAATCATATCTACCAATCTTGGAAACCCCACAACTTTTATCTGGAACGGTAAAGAAGAACAAACCGGAATATTTAAATACCCCGTAAACGAACCTTTATTACTTAGAAAATTGGATGTAGGTAAAGATACCATCATCAATCGAATCAATCATGGTGGAGTCAACAAGGCCTGCTACCTTTTTTCGGCAGATCAGTACCCCTATTGGAAGACATTGTACCCTAATTTGGATTGGAATTGGGGTATGTTCGGCGAGAACCTAACCGTTGAAGGGTTGAATGAATCTGAACTACGGGTCGGTGATATCTATAAGGTAGGAAAGGCTTTGGTGCAGGTTTCACAACCCCGTGAACCTTGCTATAAATTAGGCATCCGTTTCGGTGACCAGAATATCTTGAAACACTATATCGAACACCGCTATCCGGGTACCTATGTCAAGGTTCTTGAAGAAGGCACGGTACAACAAGGAGATGTCTTCCATCTAATCGAACAATCTGCCAACCCACTTACCGTAAACCAGTTCTATGATTTGATGTTCGCCAAAGAAAAAGATCAAGAAACACTTCAGCTATTTATGTCCAATGCATCCGTGCCAGCGTATAAAAAAGAGCGGATGAAGAAATATGTACTTTAAGATGTCTTACCCCTGGCACTTATATTTTATGGCGTTTGTTTACATAATTGCAGGATTACTGCATTTTGTACGACCCAACCTGTACAGGCGAATTTTACCTGCCTACCTTCCCGGTCATAAACTTCTGGTCGCCCTAAGTGGCCTAATGGAAATTATTCTGGGGGTGGCGCTCGTTTTTGCTAGAACCAAAGATATTGCGGTATACGCCATTATCATTATGCTCGTGTTCTTCTTGCCGGTACACTTTCACATGCTCTTTAACAAAAAGGCAGCCATGGGACTTCCTAAATGGATGATGATTGCCCGCATACCCCTTCAATTTGCACTGATGTACTGGGCCTATTGGTATTTGCAGTATTAAAAAAAAGACCCCAAAGGATGTGAGCTCCTTCGGGGTCTGAACTAAAATTAACTCAAACCAACTATTTTACAAGAACGTCTTCATAAAAGGTATCCTCACCGTCATTTACCACTATGGTATAATTACCGGCATATGCCTTATCAAAGTTGAAGACTTTTTCAACAAGCATTTCGTCTTTAACGGCCTCTTTGAAAACAATTCTATTTTCGCTGTCATAAACAGTAATATTCACTACTTCCTTATCAAGGTTCAAAAGGTTCAGGAATACCCGTTCGCCCGTTTTTCTAAAAACCGGTTTCGCGTTTTCCTTTCTTTCAACAATTTCAACCATCGATGATGTTACATTTATGGTATAAACGGTTTTCTTCAACTCATTCTCCACGAACAAGAAGTAGTTTCCAATAGGTAAGTTCTTTAAATCGAACTTTTTAGAATATGCCAATACCCCTTGAATTTTTTCGGCATAAATAACATTGTCATCATAATCAACCATTGATATTTTGGTTTCGTGAGACTGGGCATCCAACTCAAAGGTTAAACTCTTTTCAGCGTTGGCTGTTAAACTTAGTTTAGGTTCTTTTGCAGAAACGGTTATGGTCATAATCATTAAAGCAACTACTGCGATTGATCTTACTATTTTTTTCATTTGTTCAAATTTTTAATCGTTAATACTATGGTCGACATTTATTCATTTTGTAAGCTTTCACTTTAAAGAAAAAAACCGACCTGTTCATTTTTAGAAGTATTGTTTTTAGGTTTACCAATAATCTTCGAGGCAAAATTAGCTATGAAATCTCGGTACTACTACCAGTGATTTTTCCAATATATGTGCTATTTTATCACAATAAAGGGTTAAAAAATAGCCAATTGTTAATTTAGAACATATTTTAGGTAATTTTGCAAACAATTGTTCGGCATGCCCGAAGTAATTTTATATTATGAGCAATACAACCTTGATAAAACACAAACCGGCTTTCGAGGCAATTGAACCCAATTTTGGGCATTCTTTTACCTATCAGAAGTTTGGGCAACTGATAAATAATAAGAGTACCGTCTGGCACTACCACCCAGAGTTAGAACTTGTGTATGTGAATGGCGGATCGGGTAAACGTCAAATAGGAAGCCACATTTCATATTATACCAATGGCGATTTAATCTTGATCGGCAGCAATCTGCCCCATTGCGGTTTTACCGATGAACTCACTGGCAATAAAAGTGAGACGGTGGTGCAAATGAAGATGGATTTCTTGGGTAATGATTTCTTCAACATTCCTGAAATGAAACGAATACAGGCCCTCTTCGAAATGGCAAAGGGCGGCATCGCCTTTTCGGGCAGAACCAAACTAAAGATCGGTGAGAAGATCGAGGTCTTAGAATACCAGACCGATTTTCAGCGATTGCTCTCTATTTTGAACATTCTAAATGAACTTGCCCAGTCGCAAGAATTTAAGATTCTCAACGCCGAAGGCTTCTCTTTAGAGACCGAGGTAAAAGATAATGACCGGATCAACGTAGTCTTCAACCATGTTAAGGCCAATTTTAAAGAAGATATTTCTTTAGATGAAATGGCCGACCTGGTCAGCATGACCGTACCTTCTTTTTGTCGCTATTTTAAAAAGATGACCAATAAAACATTTACGCAGTTCGCGAACGAATATCGTTTGGTGCATGCTTCCAAACTATTGGCCGAACAATCTTTGAGCATTACCGAGGTATGCTTCGAATGCGGCTTCAACAACTTTTCACATTTCAATAAATCGTTCAAAGCGTTTACCGGGCAAAATCCGTCGCAATACCGTAATGAACTAAAAAATGTGCTAACCTAATGATCCCTTTTTTTTCGGAAGAAATCAACCTGAACCTGCCCGATAGTGACATTAGCTATTTTCCGGGTTTTTTTGATCCCGATACCGCCGACAGTTACTTCGCCCACTTGAGAAATACGGTCACTTGGCAGCAAGATGATATAAAGGTCTATGGAAAAATATATGCCCAACCCCGGTTAACCGCCCTCTTTGGAAACAATGGCAAACCCTATTCCTATTCAAACATAACCATGCGGCCCCATGAGTTCTCAAAAGAACTTGAACAGATCAAAACGGCGGTCGAAGCCAAAACGGAAGCCAAATTCACCACCTGCCTTTTAAACCTTTACCGCGATGGTAATGACAGTAATGGATGGCATGCAGACAATGAAAAAGAGTTGGGGACCAACCCCGTGATCGCATCTATAACCCTAGGGCAACCCCGTTACTTTCATCTGAAACATCGAAGGATCAAAGACCTAAAGCACAAGCTACTTTTAGAACACGGTAGCCTCTTATTGATGAAAGGCGAAACCCAACACCACTGGTTACATCAAATTCCCAAAACATCTAGACCGATCAAGGAAAGAATAAATTTGACCTTTAGGAAAATACCATAAAAAAAATCGGCTGTTGAAACCGATTTAATACCTAAATAAAAAGTTATGTACTGTCTTTAACAGGTAGGCAGCCATGTTAATTTCCTCATACAGATCTTCGTGCCTTTACCCATTCAAACGCCGTGCCAAAATCATTTGAAGAGATCGTTCAGTACTTTGGCCAAACGCAGTCCGCCCTTCTGCAATTGGGTTTCTACCGTAGGCCACCAAACATATCCATAGCGGTAGAACAATTTCTCGCCCATTTCGACCGATGTATAGATTTCATTGGCCATATCTTGGCCCTCTTCCACCCAGGTCAGTACGTCACCCTCTTGAATTGCCTTTTTTTGCTTCTTACTAAGTTGTGGCAATGAAGTTGCCAGCTCCGAATAACTCATTCCGTGGTCATCGATCAAATTGGTATCCCACACCTTATGAAGATTACTGCCCCTATTGAACCACTGCACTTGAATATCGTTACCGCCCTTATCCTCTAAGCGGCCAATATGCATAGGTTGATGCAGGTCGCCGATCAAATGCACCAGCATTTTGAGATAGAATGCCTTGTCATTTTTGCTGCTATCTTTATCATTGATTATACTGATGCACGTTTGAATACCTACCACCAAATCTCCGTATTCACTCGGTTTGACCTCAGTGTACTTTTTATCGGAGGGAAAATTTACGTAGTGCCAAGCACTGAATTTGCTAAAAGTGGAGTCGGCCTTGATCTCATCGGCAAAATTAGAAACCGAAGCTAAGTTTTGTCCATTTAAGATATCGGCAATAGCCCTTTTCGTCTTTTTGCTGATATGGGCCTCTGCCACCGCGCCTATTGTGCGATGACCCGTTTTTGACCAAACCGGCGGAGTTTCAGCAAGGGCGATATTCGCAGTGCACATAAAAAGCAGTAGTACTATTCTCATCGTTACAATTGAATTGAAATAAAAATGGTTTAATAGTCCAAAAGTATAGAAACGAACTCTAATGTCTTGTTAAGAAATGGGTCAATTCAATTTATAATTTGATATTGCACCTAGATTTTCGAACAAGATGTTGTTAAAAAACATAAAAACACCCTACTTCAGGTACGGCCTACTTGCCCTTGCATGTGGGCTGGCGGTGACACTTGTTTTCATCGCTAGCGTTCATATAGGGGCATGGGGTAAGCTTCCCACTAAAAACGAACTTCGTGAATTCGACTACCAGCGCGCTTCAGAAGTGTATTCGGCCGATAGTGTCTTGATCGGTAAATACTATCTTTTTGATAGGCAGCCAATTGCTTATGAAGCCTTTCCAAAACATCTTTTAGACGCGCTTATTTCCATTGAAGATGAACGGTTTTACAAGCATTCGGGGATAGATTACGCCAGTTTGTTGCGGGTCGGCTTCAAGACCATTTTAATGCAAGATGAATCTTCGGGCGGTGGAAGCACGCTAACGCAACAGTTGGCGAAAAACCTCTACCCTCGAAAAGAAAGGAAAGAAACCAACATTGTGGTCGATAAGATAAAGGAAATGATCATCGCATCGCGCTTGGAAAGTATCTTTTCTAAGGATGCTATTCTGACCCACTACCTCAACACCGTTTCCTTCGGCGACAATACTTTCGGGATCGAGAGTGCCTCCTTGAAATTCTTCGACAAGAGAACGAAGCTTCTTAAGGTAGAGGAGGCCGCCGTTTTAGTGGGCATGTTAAAAGCGACCTATGGCTATAATCCCAGGGTATTTCCTGAAAAAAGTGAAGCCCGAAGAAATTTGGTGTTGGAATCGATGTACAAGAACGGATTACTGCCCCTTGAGCAAAAAGATAGCCTCTGTAAAATCCCTTTAAAACTGGACTACCGCGACTATGAATCGAATGTTGGTGTGGCCCCCTATTTCAGGGAGGAAGTGCGAAGACAACTCTTGCAATGGAACAAGGTTCAAAATGACCTGGGCCATGACTATAATATCTATACTTCGGGGTTAAAGATCTATACCACCCTCCACTTCAAGATGCAGCACCTTGCAGAAGAAGCCATGAATAAGCATATGAAGGAACTACAGCAAAACTTCGAAAGCGGACATGGTAAAAACGCCCCATGGAGAACGGATCAAATGCTTATCGAGAAAACCGTAAGACGTTCGGCCGTTTATAAAAAACTTATCGCCGCCGGTTTAGACCATAAAACCGCGTGGGACTCGCTCAGCCAGAAACGCCAAATGACCCTTACCGACCGTGAGGGCGATAAAACCGTTCAGGCCAGCACCATTGACAGCATTCAGCACTACATGAAACTTCTGAACACGGGATCCCTGGGCATAGACCCGAGAACCGGTGCGGTAAAAACATGGATCGGCGGGGTAGATTTCAAAAACTTTAAATACGACCATATTTCACAGGGAAAAAGGCAGGTTGGATCCACATTCAAGCCTATTCTATATACCGCCGCCCTAGAAAGCGGGTTTTCGCCATGCTCCTATTTCTCGGCACGGCAAGTGACCTATCGCAACCTAGAGGGCTGGAGCCCGAGCAACTCAGGGGATAAGGACGAGACCTTCCTGAATTATTCCATAGAAGAAGCCCTGCGTAATTCGATTAACACGGTAGCGGTAAAAGTCTTGGAGGAAACCGGAATTCCTTCTGTGGTGATCCAGGCCAAAAAGATGGGCATTACCTCTAAACTTCCCCTTTTACCGTCTTTGGCCCTTGGAACCGGTGAGATAGGCATTGAAGAGCTGGCAGGAGCCTACGCCAGTTTCGTCAATAACGGTAGGGCCGTACAACCTTATTTGATACAAGGTATTACCAATCATAAAGATTCCATCTTAGAGACCTTCAGGCCGCATCACATGAACCAAGCTGCCTTTTCGGAGCGCACCCGGCAAGAGATGTTGGAAATGATGAAATCGACCATCGATCTCGGTACCGCCCAAAGGATCCGAAGCACCTACAAGCTCAAAAACGATATCGCAGGAAAAACGGGCACCACACAGAACAATCGCGACGCGTGGTTTGTGGCCATCACCCCCAAATTGGTGCATGTAAGTTGGGTAGGCCTTGATACTTACGAAATGGGTTTTTCAAATACCACGATCGGTCAAGGAGCCAACGCGGCCCTACCTCTTTACGCACTGTTTCAGCAAAAACTCAATGCAGATCCCCGGTTCGATGCGATGACCAAAGCGAAATTTACAAGAACAGATCCAATAATCTTAAAAGAAATGAACTGCCCACCGGTTAAAAGGGATGGTTTCCTTAAACGCTTGTTCACCAACCCCAACAAGAAAAAAGAGCAACGTTTCAAAAATAACCGATAGCGCTACCTGCAGTGCCCCATAATTTTAGTTTTTATATCAAAGTTTAATCGCTTATTTTTACGTCTAAGACCAATCAATACCCAATGAGAAGAGCTTTTTGCTGCGTTATAGTACTTCTTTTTTCAAGTTTTCTTCTTAGCCAGACTCCCGAAAAATCGTTTACTGTAAAGTTCATATCCGAAACCATAACCACCGATGGTAGTTTAGATGAAGCTGTATGGCAAACAGCATCCGGACCGCATGATTTTCAGCAGTATTTTCCTTCAGATTCAATTTTGGCCAAAAACCAGACGGATATTAAAATGGTCTATGACGATACCTCCCTATATATTGCCATGACCGTTACTTCTATAGGAAATGATTGGGTAATACCCTCGCTAAGGCGCGACTTCAGGGCGTCGGGCAATGACAATATCAATCTGGTTTTCGACACGTTTAACGACGGTACTACGGCATTCATGTTCGGTATCAACCCCTACGGCGTACAGCGTGAAGTCTTGATCTCGGGCGGAGGATTGGACCTAAGCGGATTCAATACCTCTTGGGATGTAAAATGGAAAGGCGAATCAAAAATCTACGATGGCTATTACACGGCCGAAATCGAAATTCCATTGACCTCCTTTAAATTTAAGGAAGGAGAGACAAAATGGCGTTTTCAAAGCTACCGTTTCGATATGCAGAGTAACGAACGAAGTGTCTGGTACAATGTGCCCCAGAACCAGCTGGTCATTAGTTTGGCCTTTATGGGCGATATGTATTTTGAAAAACCACTGGGTAAATCAAGAACTCCCCTTGCGATGATACCCTACGTTAATATGATCTCGACAAAAGATTTCGAAACCGATCAGGGCATCAATAACGTAAAGGTCGGAGGCGATGCCAAGATAGCCATTGGCAACGGCATGAATTTAGATATTACCCTAAACCCTGATTTTTCGAATGTAGAGGTCGACGATATTATCACAAACCTGACGCGTTTTGAAATTTCACTGCCCGAAAGAAGGCAATTTTTTGTTGACAACGGTGACCTTTTCGGGAGTTTTGGCGGCAGCCGTGATGCCAATCCGTTCTTTTCAAGACGAATCGGTATCGCCACTGACAAGAACAATAATTCCATAGAAAACGGGATCCTCGGTGGTGTTCGCCTTAGTGGAAAACTGAACGAAAATCTGCGTTTGGGTTTTTTGAACCTACAGACCGCAGAAGATCTTGACAACGAAATCCCCTCGAACAACAATATGATGTTGGCCCTGCAGCATAAGGTTTTCTCACGATCCAATATAGGCGTGTTCTTCTTGAACAAAGAATCTTTTAAAGACTATGATTTTATCGCCGATGAAGACGCATACAACCGAGTAGTGGGTATCGACTACAACTTATCGAGCAAAGACAACAGTTGGTTCGGCAAGTTTTATGGGCATAAATCATTTCAACCTGGTGATAACGAAGGTAATTTTTCGAGCGGGGCTTTTTTGGGCCGCAATTCACGGCGTTTCAACTTCTTTCAAGACCTCGTTTATATCGATGAGGAATTCCGATCTGATCTGGGCTTCGTGCCAAGAACCGACATTCTAAAATCGGCGACCTCGGCTGAATACGTTTTCTGGCCTACAAGTAAATTCATAAACCAGTACAGCTTCGAGTTTTTCCCGACCGTAACATGGCGACCCGGTCTTGATTTTCAGAACACCGATCGCGATATCGTGACCTCTTTGAATTTTGAACTGAAGGATCAAAGCATGGGCAGCTTGTCGTTCACCAACTCCTTCATTTACCTGACCGAATCTTTTGACCCTACGAATACCGAGGGAGCGGTTGAACTACCCGGCAGTTTAGGCTACAATTTCAACAGTGTGTCAGCGGCCTATGAATCGAACCGTGCCAACGTTTTCTTTTTCGAGGGCGAATCGTCGGTAGGTCGGTTCTTCAATGGAAACAGGTTTTCTTTCATGGGTGGGTTCAACCTTCGTTTACAACCTAAGGCCATCATCAGTTTGGCCTTGAACTACGATAAATTGACGCTTCCTGATCCTTACCCCAGTGCCGATCTTTGGCTGCTGAGCCCAAGAGTGGAAATTACCTTTAGCAAGTCCATTTTTTGGACGACTATTGCGCAATACAGCAACCAACAGAACAACCTTGGCCTTAACTCACGGCTGCAGTGGCGTTTCGCCCCGTTATCGGACCTGTTCATTGTTTACAACGACAATTATTTTGTCAACACCTTTTCGCCAAGGTTCAGGTCAATCAATCTGAAATTAAGCTATTGGTTGAACATTTAACACCATCCTATTAAACCTTTTGCCTTTTTTCGTTTCACTACCTTTTAAAGGTTGTGTTAACGTTATAAACCCTTAAATTAGCGAACCATTCTAATCTGCCAACAATGCCCAAAGCGCTTTTAGCCTTTGTTTTTCTTTTGACCACCTCGCATCTCTTTTCCCAAAAGGAAATAAAATCTGTTACCGTAAAATTTATTTCGGAGACCATAACACCTGATGGTGTACTTGACGAAGCCATTTGGGAAATGGCCGAAAGTGCCGACGAGTTTTGGGAATATTTTCCTTTAGATACTGTTCAGGCGCGAAAACAGTCGCAGGTCAAAATACTTTATGACGATAAAAACATTTACATTGGCATTAAAGCGTATTCTATAGGTAGTACCTATGCCACACAATCGCTCGAACGTGATTTTAGAGGAAGTGGCAATGACAGTTTTTCGCTAGTTTTCGACACCTTTAACGATGGTACCAATGCATTTCTTTTTGGCATAAACCCTTACGGTGTAATGCGGGAAGGACTCATTGCAAACGGCGGTACCAGCGAAGAGGACTTCATTCTCTCTTGGGACATGAAATGGCGTGGTGATGCCACTATAAATGATGATTATTTTACCGCGGAAATGGTCATCCCCCTAACTTCTTTAAAATTCAAAGAAGGGGCCACCAAATGGCGCTTCAATGGCTATCGTGTAGATACGCAAGCGAACGAACGCAGTACGTGGACCCGAATTCCGCAAAACCAGTTGATCTACAACTTGGCATTTATGGGTGAAATGGTGTTTGAAAAACCTTTGGGTAAATCACGTACGCCATTGGCACTTATTCCTTATGTAAACGGTATTACCGCAAGAGAGTTTGAAAACGACAACAACCTGAACAATATAAAGGTTGGCGCAGATGCAAAAATATCTGTTGGAAACAGCTTGAACCTTGACCTTACTCTAAACCCTGATTTTTCTACCGTAGAGGTCGATAATTTTATAACCAACCTGACCCGATTTGAAATTGCGCTGCCAGAGCGGCGTCAATTCTTCATTGATAACAATGATCTTTTCGCAAGCTTTGGAAACGGTTTTGATTTTAGTCCGTTCTTCTCACGACGCATCGGAATTGCGCAAGACAGCTTAGGCAACACCATAGAAAACAATATTCTAGGAGGCGTGCGGCTAAGTGGTAAATTGACCAAAGACCTTCGCGTGGGGGTGTTGAATATGCAGACAGCGGAAGACTTGGAAAATAGAATTCCGTCTAACAACAATTCAATGCTGGCATTACAACAGCGATTGTTCTCAAGGTCGAACATCGGCATCTTCTTTATAAACAGGCAGTCATTCGAAACCTACGACTTCGTAGAACGTGAAGACCAATACAATCGTGTTTTAGGTGTTGATTATAATCTGGCCTCAAAAGACAACACGTGGAACGGGTCATTCATCACCCACAAATCATTTCAACCCGACGACAACGAGGGTAACTTTGCTTCAAGCGCCCTGATTCGCTACAATACAAGAAAATTCAATGTATTTGCCAAAGGTACTTTTGTAGATGAAGATTTTCGTTCAGATTTAGGGTTTGTACGCAGAACCGATCTTTTTAAGACACTGCTAAGCGCTGAACGTGTTTTTTGGCCTAAAAAAGGAATTGTGCAAAACCATGCCTTTCAATTTTTTAGTAATATACGTTGGAGCCCCAGCAGAGATTTTCTAAATACGGATTATGACCTTCAAACCCAGTATGAAATCCAATTCACCAATCAATCACAAGCGAGGATCGAGTACACCAATAGTTTCACCTTTCTGTTCGACTCTTTTGATCCCACACGAACGGAGGGAGCCGTAGAACTTCCCGCGGACCAAAATTATCATTACAATAGCGTTGAAGCAGGGTATCAATCCGATCAGCGAAAACTTTTCTCTTATGACCTACAGTCAAGTGTAGGCCATTTTTTTAACGGAAACCGATTTTCCGTCGAAGGGGGCATGACCATGCGATTTCAACCAAAAGCCTCTATCTCCATTCAATTTAATCATGACCAAATAGACCTGCCGGCACCCTATTCGAGCGCCAATATTTGGTTACTAAGCCCAAATATTGACATTACGTTCAGCAAATCCATCTTCTGGTCTACCTTGGTACAATACAGCAACCAACGCGACAACCTTGGCTTTAACTCAAGACTGCAATGGCGGTTCGCCCCATTGTCCGATTTGTTCGTGGTGTACAATGACAATTACTTTGTCAACAGTTTTCAACCGAAAAACAGATCGATCAATTTGAAGTTTACCTACTGGTTGAATATTTAAAGCTTAGCGCAAAACCATTTGGGCATACCATCCTGATATATAGATCATGTTAAACGGGCTATTTATTTCGAGCCTACACCTTACGATTTTAAACCAAACTTTTATATACTTGCAATCGCTACCTGAACCTTCTTTACATGAACTATAGGATCCTGTGTTCTGATCTTGACGGTACCTTGCTTTCTACCAAAAGCGATGTTTCCGATTTCGCAATTTCAGAGATACGAAGAATAAAGGAACACCTAAAGGTAATCTTGGTCTCGGCCCGAATGCCCCAGAGCATCCATTACGTGCAGCATGATCTAGGAATTTCGCATTGGCCCATAATTTGCTACAACGGGGCCTTGGTACTCCATGGTGATGTGCAAGTCGCTTCAACCACCATTCCCATCGAAACATTGCGCTTGGTGAACGAACTATCGAAGAAATACGGCATAAAAATAGGGCTCTACCACGATCGCGAATGGTATGTGGAGGAAACTTCCGAACGGGTTCAAAAGGAAATAAAATATACCAAAACAGCGCCTAAGTTTAGAACAACGGAATACACATTGGCAGATTGGCAAGAACGGAATATCGGCGCCCATAAGATCATGTTGATGGGCA
>JBHJNU010000078.1:0-25182 GCA_050330515.1 Flavobacteriaceae bacterium
TCGTTGTCGCTCACCGAAAAGATTTCTGAAACTGCCTTCGCAAAGGTAGTTTCCACCGAATCACCTTCAACGTAGAAGCGCGTAGCCATAGTCAAGGTGTCAATTTGGTTCAATCGTTCTAGTGCAAGAACGGCAATGGGGAATTTCACCGTGCTCGCAGGGTAGAAATAGTTGCTGTCATTTACCTGAAAATCATGGTTGGTAAAGACAACGCTATCGCCCATTCGGTCAATTTGTGTGTATCGTATCTGCACCTCGTACTGATCTAAACTATCCATTACCCTTTTTATTTTGGGGTGACCTGCGCTCAGTATGCTTTCTATCGGATTAGCGGAGGTTTGCTTTTCGGTACATGTCGTTAGCAAAATGAGGGCAATGATCATCAAGTGGTTCTTCATGGTTCAGGTGTACTGGTTAAAAATGTAGTTTTATGTTCATATGCAACTGAAATCGGCTGTTCGATTATTCTTCTTTTTCTGGATGACCTTCGGAAGTTTCTTCATAAACCTCTCCTCGATGAGGTTTCAAGGCATCGCGCACGCTTTTCAGTTGCGATTCGTTGATTACCATAAAGGCTACACTATGCATTTCATTACGATGTTGAAAGCCTGTTATGCCGGCTGTAAGTTCTTCTATGAGAATATATTCCTTTAAGTGCTGTTCATGGTGCTCGGCGGTTTTCGCCGCTGCGGGGCCTCTAAAGTCCCAAATTAGTTTTAATCTTCGCTCCATTCGCTTCTTATAATGGGGTTGGGTTTCATCGCCCCACTAATGTAACAAAATATATTCATGGTCGCCAAATATCTGTTAATGATCGGGCACAAGGTTTGTGTAACATACTAATATTGTTATTTTTGCGAGATGTTTGGATCGTTCAACAAAATATATTCGAGAACTGCCGTTTTTGCAGTCTTATTGCTTTTGGCGCAGTCTTGCAATTTTTTTATAAACGATGCCGATAGAAGTAAACCACTGGCCAGGGTCGGTGAGAATTATTTGTACAGGGCAGATGTGCTTCCCCTACTTCACGATGGAATATCGAAGGAAGACAGTACAACTTTCGTCAACCATTTTATAACTAACTGGGCAGCGAAACAACTTTTGCTTACAAAAGCGAAGATCAATCTGACCGAGGAGAAGCTGGCTGAATTCGACCGTCTTGTAAACGATTATAGAAACGACCTTTATACCCGGGCCTATAAAGATGCCTTGGTCATGCAGGGTAATGACACGGTGGTGACCAAATCGCAAATGCGGGAATTCTATGAAAGGGAGAAAAACAACTTCAGGTTGAAAGAGCGGTTGGTCAAACTGCGGTTCATAGAATTACCGAAGCAATTTTTAGATAAAGAAACGGTCATTAAAAAGTTAAAGGGTTTCAATGAAGATGATGTGGCCTACCTAGACTCCATAGGGGTACAGTTCAGAAAACTGAACTTTAACGATTCGCTATGGATACCCACATCGCGGGTAATTGATGAAATACCCCCATTGACTATTGAAAATCAGGACAAGTACTTAAAAAATTCACAATTTTTTGAATTGGAGGATTCATTAGGGGTATATTTGGCCAAGGTTACAGGGGTCTTGGAAAGGAATGAAGTTGCCCCACTTTCGTATATAGAACCAACTATTGAACAGGTTCTTATGAACCGGCGCAGATTGGACTATATTCGAAGACTTGAAATGGAGATTATAGACGAAGCAATTAAAGACAACGAATTCGAAGTATATGCACAAGATGAATAAGATCGCATTTTTGGTACTTTTTTTAGGATGCATAGGTTTGGCCTCAGCTCAGGAAAATGATTCTATACCTACGAATCAGGTGGCACCTGAAGAAATGGTCGCTGAAGTGGCCGCCGAGGTAAAAAGGGATACTACCAATAATTTTAAAAGAATAAGGCTAGACGGTATCTCCGCGGTGGTCGGCGAATACGTGATCTTAGAATCGGATATTGAAAAAACCCTGATCGATCTGCGTAACCAGGGTGCTTCTACCGAAGATATTACGCGTTGCGGCTTATTGGGTAAACTGATGGAAGATCGCCTCTACGCCCACCAGGCCGTGCAGGATAGTATTCTGGTTTCCGACGATGAGGTAAACGCTACTGGCGAAAGACAACTACAGTCTTTAGTGCAACAGATCGGTTCAATGGAAAAGGTTTTGAAATACTATAAAAAAGAGAACGAAGCTGGTTTCAGGGAGGAGTTGTACAAGATTAACAAGCTTAGAATGCTTTCTGAGAAAATGCAGGCACAGATCGTTTCTGAAGTTGAGATCACCCCAGAGGAAGTAAGACAATTTTTTAATAAGATTCCGGTTGACGAAAGACCTATCTTTGGTGCGGAAATGGAAATCTCGCAAATTGTAAAATCCCCCAAACCAACAGAGGAAGAAAGGCAAAAAGCAATCGACAAGTTGGCTAAGATACGTTCTGATGTGCTCGACAACGATGCCAGTTTCAGTGTTAAGGCCATTTTATACTCCGAAGATCCAGGCTCAAAGCCCAGAGGTGGGCTTTATGAGGGAATTACCAAGGATACCGGCTTTGACAAAACCTTCAAAGATGTTGCCTTCAGCTTAAAACTTGGCGAGGTTTCGGAACCCTTTGAATCGGCATTCGGTTTTCATATCATCTACATTGAAAAAATTAGGGGGCAAGAATTGGATCTTCGTCATATTTTGGTAGTTCCGAAAATCTCGGATCAGGCCTTGGCCAGTTTAAAAGTAGAATTGGATAGCATTCGCCAACAAGTTATCGATGGAAAATATACTTTCGCCGAAGCGGCACTTAATTTTTCCGATGAAAAGGAGACCAAGTTCGATGGCGGATTGCTACGAAACCCGGTTACCCTTGATTCTAGGTTTGAACTCACGAAAATGGATCCCCAATTTTACAACCAAGTGCGGAACCTGAAAGACGATGAAATATCATATCCGATTTTAGAAAATGATGAACGTGGCGGACCACCAAGTTACAAGATCTTGAAAATCACGAATAGGTTCGATGAGCATAAGGCCGACTTTTCTAAAGATTATACCAAGATCCAAGAATTGGCCAAAACGGAAAAACAGTACAACGCCATAAAAAAATGGATGGACGAGCATATTGAGGACACCTATATAACCATTAGTGACGACAACCGCGATTGTGTATTCGCCAATAATTGGGTAAAGGATTAAATAGATGTCAGACGTAACCGCCGTACAAAATCTTGTTGCAAAACACCAGGCTTTAAAACAAGAGATTGCCAAAGTGATTATCGGTCAAGATAAGGTCGTTGACCAGATCCTGTTGTCCATTTACACGGGTGGGCACTCGCTTTTGATCGGCGTTCCTGGCCTTGCCAAGACCCTAATGGTCAATACCATTGCCAAAACATTGGGGCTCGACTTCAAAAGAATTCAATTTACCCCTGATTTAATGCCCAGTGATATTTTGGGGAGTGAAGTATTGGATCAAAATAGAAATTTTAAGTTCATTAAAGGGCCCATTTTTTCCAATATCATCTTGGCCGATGAGATCAACCGAACCCCACCCAAGACCCAAGCGGCGCTTTTAGAGGCGATGCAAGAACGGGCCGTGACCATTGCGGGCCAACAACATAAATTAGAACTTCCTTATTTTGTATTGGCAACCCAAAACCCGATAGAACAAGAAGGAACCTATCCGTTGCCAGAGGCGCAATTGGACCGTTTTATGTTCGCCATCGAGTTGAAGTATCCATCCATAGAAGAAGAAATTCAGGTAGTGAAAACAACCACCGATGATAGTACACCAACGGTCAACGCACTGTTCAGCGCACAGGAGATTTTGGGGGTACAGCATTTGGTGCGGCGCATTCCCGTGCCCGACAAAGTAGTGGAATATGCGGTAAAATTAGTGAACAGTACACGGCCGGGAGAAACTACCGCCTCCGATTTTGTAAAGCAATATATCGATTGGGGTGCTGGCCCAAGGGCATCGCAGAATTTGATTCTCGGTGCCAAGGCACATGCTGCCGTAAACGGTAAATTTTCGCCAGATATAGAAGATGTTAAGGCAGTTGCCATGGGTATTCTGCGGCATCGGATCATTAAAAACTATAAGGCGGAGGCTGAAGGCATATCGGAAGAAATGATTATCGGAAGGCTGCTATAACGGGGCATGCTTGTATTCCATTATTCAGGTTGACTATTTTCGACAGATTTTATACAGTTTGGCCAAAAGTTAGGCACTCTTTCAGGCGATTCTTTAAATGATTGCTAATCATTAATCAAAAATTTTATTAGCCCCCAGTATTTTAGTAATTTCGTAAGAATACTTTAACCAATAATTGACAAGATAATGGCATTTGATATCGAAATGATAAAGGAGGTCTATTCTAAGATGGGTGACCGTGTTACTATAGCCCGCCAAATCGTCGGAAGGCCCCTTACCCTCTCTGAAAAGATTTTATATTCCCATTTGTGGGATGGTAATCCTACCAAGGCATTTGCTCGAGGAAAGGATTATGTTGATTTTGCACCTGACCGTATTGCATGTCAGGATGCTACCGCCCAAATGGCCCTGCTTCAGTTCATGCAGGCAGGTAAGAAAAAAGTGGCCGTACCCACAACCGTGCATTGTGATCACTTGATCCAGGCCAAGAGCGGTGCTGCTGCCGATTTAAAAAGCGCTACTATTTCCAGTGCCGAAGTTTTTGATTTTTTAGAATCGGTATCCAACAAATACGGAATCGGTTTCTGGAGACCGGGAGCGGGTATCATACATCAAGTTGTTTTGGAAAACTATGCTTTTCCCGGAGGAATGATGATCGGAACGGATTCTCATACCGTCAATGCAGGTGGCTTGGGTATGGTAGCCATAGGTGTTGGCGGTGCCGATGCCGTAGACGTAATGTCGGGCATGGCCTGGGAGTTGAAGTTCCCAAAATTGATCGGGGTCAAATTAATTGGAAATATTTCGGGCTGGACAGCTCCAAAGGATGTCATCTTAAAAGTGGCCGAGATATTGACCGTTAAGGGAGGTACCGGCGCGATCGTTGAATATTTCGGGCCAGGCGCAATTGCACTGTCTTGTACCGGTAAAGGTACCATTTGTAATATGGGTGCAGAGATCGGCGCTACTACTTCTACCTTCGGTTATGACGATGCGATGGAGCGCTATCTAAGGGCTACCGATCGTTCAGATGTTGCTGATGCCGCGAACGCCGTGAAAGAACATTTGACAGCCGATGCCGAAGTGTACGCAGACCCCGAACAGTATTTCGATCAAGTGATTGAAATAGACCTTTCAAAACTGGGCCCTTTGTTGAACGGTCCGTTTACCCCGGATCTTTCTACCACGGTAGGAAAAGAAATGACAGAAAAGGCAAAGGCGAACGATTGGCCCATGGAAGTAGAATGGGGCCTGATCGGATCGTGTACCAACTCGTCCTATGAAGACCTGTCAAGGGCTTCGTCAATTGCCCAACAGGCATTGGATAAGGGCATAAAGATGAAGTCTGAATTGGGGATCAATCCAGGTTCTGAGCAGGTGCGATTTACATCTGAACGCGATGGGATCCTAGGGATCTTTGAAGAGTTGGGGGCAAAAATATTCACCAATGCCTGCGGACCATGTATTGGCCAGTGGGCTAGATATAGCGATCCTAAAAACGCACCAAAGAACAGCATTGTGCACTCTTTCAACAGAAACTTTGCAAAACGTGCCGATGGTAACCCGAACACGCACGCGTTCGTGGCTTCCCCTGAACTTACGGCGGCCATTGCATTGGCAGGTCGTTTAGATTTTAACCCAATGACCGACGCCTTGATCAATCAACAAGGGGAAAAGGTCATGTTGGATGAACCAACGGGATGGGAGTTACCTCCGAAAGGTTTCGAAGTGGAAGATGCGGGTTACTTGGCCCCTGACGAAGATGGTTCTGGGGTAGAGGTCAAAGTAAGTCCGACCTCGGAGCGCTTGCAGCTCTTGGAACCTTTCTTGCCTATTAAAGACGAGGAGCTCATGGGTGCCAAATTATTGATCAAGGCCTATGGCAAGTGTACTACGGACCATATTTCAATGGCCGGTCCATGGCTCCGCTATAGAGGACATCTGGATAATATTTCGAACAACTGTTTAATTGGTGCCGTCAACGCCTTTGGTATGAAGACCAATTTCATCAAAAATCAATTGACCGGAGAGTTTACCGGTGTGCCAGATGCGGCAAGGGCCTACAAGGCGGCAGGTGTTAGAACGATCGTTGTGGGTGACCATAATTATGGCGAGGGATCTTCCCGCGAACATGCTGCCATGGAACCAAGACATCTTGGTGTGGCGGCGGTATTGGTAAAATCATTTGCCCGTATTCACGAGACTAACCTCAAGAAACAGGGCATGTTGGCCCTGACCTTTGCTAACGAGGGCGATTATGATCTTATACAAGAAGATGATACGTTCAACTTTGTAGATATAGCTGATTTCACCCCAGGCAAACCCTTGGCTATTGAAGCTGTGCACGCCGATGGTACTAAAGATGTTATAATGGCCCTGCATACCTATAACGATGCGCAGATCGGTTGGTACAGGGAAGGGTCGGCCCTTAATGTAATCAAACGTGAAAACGCAGCTTAAGCAGTGGTTTTTGTACTAGCTATACAAGTCAGAAATAAGAAAAACTCCTGTCTTCTCGGGAGTTTTTCAGCTTTTCAAACTAATTGAAAAACAAAATGAAAAAAAGTACGGTTTATACGCTCTTAGTGATTGCACTGTCATTGTCATTTTTTGTACCTGCCGTTGGAGATTTCAGTAAAGAGCTTTTAAACAAGTTGTTCGCCACCACGCCAACGGTCATCAGCCCAGAAAAACAAGGAAAGATAGCTACCTACGCATGGACATTGAAACGTGACGATTGGAGTTTTTTCAATTTTGGTGAAGCTAGGGGTCAGGTGGTCTTTATAAATTTTTGGGCTTCATGGCACCTGCCTTCGAGGGCCCAATTAGATGATATACAGAAGCTCTATGATCGCTATGAAGGTCGGGTCAAATTCTATATCATTACGGATCAAGAAAGGGAACTGCCCGAAGAGCTCATGGCCAGAAAAGGCTATACCTTTCCGATCACTTATCTCATCTTGGGTGAGCCAAGCCCCATTGGTATACTTAAACCGCCAGGGTCATATATACTTGATAGGCAAGGTAACATTGTGGTTCATCAAAATGCAATAGCAGATTGGGATAACAGTACAGTTTACGAGCTCATAGATCGACTTTTGACCCCATAATGAGGCTTGCTAGAAAACATCTTTCGAATATAATTTTCGTTGCTTTCTTGGCCTTGTTTTTTCTTACACCGCTAGGGTTTCATATCAGGGTCTTCGTTTCAAATTTAATTGCTTTCAGTCCTTCAGAACTAGCAGTAGAGGAAAAGAAGGTTCTCAAAGATTATGATTGGCGGTTAACTGATGCTAGCGGAAGGCCATTCTTTTTTGAACATGTTCAGGGTAAGGTGGTAGTTTTGAACCATTGGGCCACATGGTGCCCCCCTTGTGTAGCCGAGATGCCAGAATTTCAAGCACTGTATACCGCAAAAAAGGAGGAAGTGACCTTCCTGTTCGTGGCAAACGACGAAAAAAACATGGTAGATGCCTTTATGCAAAAGAACGGTTATAGTCTACCTGTTTTCTATGGTCTGACCAAAGCACCTGATCTGTTGTTTGCCAATGCTATTCCCACTACCTTCATTATCGATAAAAAAGGAAAGATTCATATGAAGAAGACAGGTGCCGCCAATTGGGATAGTGAACCGGTTCACGACCTTTTAGATTCATTGATTTCAGAACCATTATATTGAGCTGTTACCATGTCACAGATTACAACATTAACATTTTTCAAGTATGCTGATCTATCTAGAAAGATATGGGCTTTTTGGATGATGCAGTTCGCCCGTGGCCCTTTATCAAAAGTAAAGGGATTACAGCTTTACAAGCTTATGGGAAGCGGAAAAACCCGTTTTAACCCGGCACCAGATTGGTCTACGTACTCGATGCTTCTGATTTGGGACGACGAAATTTGTGCCAGACAATTTTTTGATCACGCCGAACTTATGAAGCGTTATGGTAAAAAAGCACTGAACAATGGACGGTGTTCATGAAAAATATGACTACCAAAGGCCAATGGTCAGGTAAGAACCCGTTTCAGGAAAGTATGCAGTTAGATGCTCAAAACCAATATGTTTCGGTGATTACTCGGGCAACGATCAGACTAAAAATGCTTAGAACTTTTTGGAAATCTGTACCTGATTCGCAAAGATCCTTGTACGGGAACAAAGGGTTACTGTTCAGCAAGGGAATAGGTGAAGCCCCCTTGCTTCAAATGGCGACCTTTAGTCTTTGGAAGGACAAAGAATCGCTTATGAATTTTGCCTACAGGAGTAAAGAGCACCAACAGGCAATTCAAAAAACCAAACAATTGGACTGGTACAAAGAAGAACTGTTCGCCCGGTTCCAACCCTATAAATCCATAGGAAGCTGGGAAGGTAAAAACCCATTGCCGGATCTTTAAAGCACGATATAGAAATAGCAGAAGAACAAGAGTTGCGCTATGTACAGGTGCAGTGAATAAGTTTTATTGCCGTGAATTCCCATAAAACGTAAAACGATTTGGAAAATTAAGCCCAGGGCGAACCAGGTAATATAGTTTTCCAAGGGGGCGTCATTTCCGGCGAAGGTCCAGAAATCGAATAGCGGAGCGCTATGTTCCATAAAAAAATCAAGCAAGACCATCAATACCGCGGCCAAAATAGCCTTTAGCCAACGGTTAAGGCCAACATAATCGCAGATACTTGCTGTAATGAAGGTGAGTAGTGCCCAATATAGGCCAATGAGTATGGGTACGCCATCTAGTTTCGGACCAAAATTAGTACCGTATTGGTACGTACCGAACAGTAGGCCGTAATTGACGCCCAACCACTCGGCGAACATACCGCCAGCAGCGAAAAAGGCGAAAGCTAAAAACTCCTTACTACTCCGTAATGGATAGGCCCATAAAAAGAGAAGCAGGCAGATGACCAAATTCAAAGGGGTTTTTGAAATGAACCACTCCCTGTTGCCCAGCGTAATACCAATAATTGCGGAAACATGGAACAACCATACCGTGAAAATGGCCAGGGGCAGTTTATGTTTTAAAACCTTATTCCACATATCCGGAAATTTCTGGCACCAGATCACCAACGATTTTGGCCGATAGTAAGCACAAAGGAATACCTCCCCCCGGGTGTACGGAACCGCCGCAGAAATACAGGTTGCGTATGGCACTTGAAAAATTCGGGTGTCTTAGAAACGCGGCGAACTTATCATTGCTGGCGGCACCGTAGAGGGCTCCTCGATACGAGCTGGTAGCTGTTTCAATACCTACCGGGTCAAGAACATGTTCTACGGTGATCAAGGATGCCACGTCAATATTCAAAATGCGGTTGATTTTTGAAATGATTACTTTTCTGGCCCGTGTCTTCAAATCGGCCCAATCTTGGCCATAATTTCCCGGGGCGTTAATCATCACAAACCAGTTTTCATGCCCATCAGGTGCATCGGAAGCCTCCTCTTTTTTTGTGATGTTAATGTAAATGGTAGGGTCTTCATAAAGGGTCTTTTCTTCAAAAATGGCGGTGAACTCATCGCGGTATGAACCGGTGAACAGGATATTGTGCAGATCAAGTTCAGGGAATTCCTTTGAAATTCCCCAATAAAATATCAAGGCCGAGCTAGAACGTTCTTGTTCCAATACCTTTTTGGGCTGCCTTTGATCCGCCAAGAGGTTCTTATAGGTAGGAAAGACATCCATGTTAGAAACCACGATGGCTGCTTCGTATTCGGAGAATTGAGAAGTTACGCCCACCACTTTATTATCATTTACATTTATTCGTGTCGCCTTTTCATTGAATTTAAACAGAATGCCATTGGCTTTGGCCAGTTCGAAAAGGCTTTGACTTATTCGATGCATGCCTCCTTTTGGGTAAAATGTACCAAAGTGCATTTCTAAGTGGGGTATCATTGACATGATGCCAGGGGTCTTGTAGGGTGATGACCCGTTATAGGTGGCGTATCGGTTGAATAATTGAACCAATTTCGGATTTTTGAAGCAGGACTGGTTAAGGCCGTTCAAAGACATGTTAATATCCAATTTACCAAATTGAACCAATGCTTTTACAGTTTCTGATGAGAGATAGGTTCCAATCTTGTGAAGCGATTTTTCAAGAAATAATGCCGCTGTGAGATCGTACTTTTTGCGATTCCGTTCAATGTATTTGAGAATATGCCGAGGGTTTTCCTGAAAAACATCTGAAGCGGTTTGAATGAAGGCCTGCGAGTCGGCAGGTGCTGAAAAGCGAGTACCATCTTCCCAGAAATAGTTACAGATGGTCATTTTCCGCTTAAACTCGAAATAATCCAGGGCCTTCAGGCCGTATAGTTCAAAAAGTTCGGTAACCAAGTGGGGCATGGTAAAAAGCGAAGGACCTAGATCAAAACGGTAGCCCTTTAGATCGATTGCGTGTAACTTGCCACCGGCATAAGGGTTTGCTTCTAAAACGGTCACTTTATAACCCTTCTTATGGAGTCGTAGTGCCGCTGCCAAACCGCCAATGCCGGCACCCACCACAATAGCCTTTGGCATTTATTTTTACTTTTTAAAGTATTTGAACGGAACGAACAACATGCCGAAGCACTCGCCATCATCCTTATTAAGATGTTTATGATGCATTTTATGGGCGCGCCTTACTCCTTTGGCGTACCAATTATTGGCATTTCTCAAAAGTTTGAAACGCTGGTGTATGAAGATATCATGTACTATAAAATAGGCCAAACCGTAGGCCATAATACCAAAGCCAACGGCATAGGCAAACCAGTAGCCGTGTGCCCCGGCATAAAAAAATGACATGCTTACAACAGCGTAGAAAATAAAAAAGGCGTCATTTCGCTCGAACCATGAGTCGTGGTCCTTATGATGGTGATCTTTGTGCAAACTCCATAAAAAACCATGCATGATGAACTTGTGGGTAAACCAAGCCATGAACTCCATGATGGAGAATGTACCTAAAAAGATTACGATCCAAAGAAAAACTTTCATGCTATACGAGGTGTAATTTACAGTTTACATATGATTTTGCCAGCAGGCCGAATTTTTGATAGTTAGAAACCCTAATCCTGGTTTTTTTGATCTGTGTCGATGGTGTATCCTGCAGTTTTTTTAAGAGTTTGTAATAATACCGGTACGCGGCATAAACACCGAATTTTGCTACGTGTGGCAATTGAACAATACCGGTATAGCCCCTTTCGAAATCGGCCTTGATTTCATCAACGATGCGTGTTTTTGAGGCTTCATCCAATTCCATCAAGTTGGCGTTGGGGAAGTAGGCCCGGTTCAGGTCTTCAAAGTCGGCCTTGAGGTCACGCAAGAAATTCACTTTTTGAAAAGCCGAACCTAGCGACATGGCCGAACTTTTTAATTGTTCATACTTGTCAACGTCTCCATTAACAAAAACCTTGAGACACATTAAACCTACTACATCGGCAGATCCATAGATGTATTCTTTATACTCTTCATCGGTCTTGTATGAATTTTTGGTGAGGTCCATACGCATACTTTTCATAAACGAAGCTACCAAATGATACGGTATATTGTACTTGTGATAGGTGCTCTGAAACGAGTTTAAGATTGGGTTAAGGCTTATTTTATCTTGAATAGCGGAATCTAGTGCCATTTGGAACTTGTTCAGCAGTTCTTCTTTATTATAATCATGAAAAGTATCTACTATTTCATCGGCAAAACGAACAAAACCATAAATATTGTAAATGTCGGGTCGTATTGAAATATCCAACATCTTTGTGGCCAGTGCGAAAGAAGTGCTGTACGACTCGGTCACGAGTTTGCTGCAATCAAAAGAAACCTTGTCAAAAATTATCTTCATATATAAAGTTAACTGTTTTTTGCGATTAGTTCAGCCACTAATTTACCAGAAATCAACGAAGGGGGAACTCCTGGTCCGGGAACGGTTAACTGCCCGGTAAAATATAGGTTCTTGACTTTCCTACTTTTCAATTTTGGTCGTAAAAAAGCCGTTTGCAAGAGGGTGTTGGCCATACCATAGGCATTGCCCTTGTACGAATTGTATTCTTCAATGAAATCGTTCACGCAAAAAGATTCTTTGAATATGATGTGTTTACGAACATTTTCAGCCGTCCTTTCCTCGAATCGAGCCATGATAAGGTCGAAATATTGTTTTCTTAGTTCGGGCGTATCTTCCAAATCGGGGGCGATAGGCACCAGAAAAAAACCGGTCTCGCAACCCTCTGGTGCCATACCAGAATCGGTAACGGATGGAAAATTCGCATAAAACAGTGGGTTGGTAGGCCACTTTGGCGTATCGTAAATTTCTTTGGCGTGTTGTTCAAAATCGGTATCGAAGAACAGGTTGTGGTGCTCTATATTTTTTAGTCTCTTGTCGAACCCTACGTAAAAAAGCAAGGAAGAAGGGGCGAAGGTCTTCTTGCTCCAGTAATTTTCCGAGTACTGCCTATCGACCTCGTCAAGAAGGGTCTCGGAGTGGTGGTAGTCGGCCCCGCTTAATATAATATCTCCCTTTATTTCTTGACCATTAACCTGTATTGCTGTCGCCCTGTGGTTTTCGACCACTATTCTTTTGACCGGATGACCTGTATTAATAGCTACGCCCAACTCTATGGCTAAACTTCGCATGGCCTTTATAATCTCGTACATACCCCCTTTGGGGTGCCATGTACCCAACCCGAAATCTGCAAAGTTCATGAAGTTATAGAAAGAAGGGGTCTGGTTAGGTTTGGCCCCTAGAAAAAGTACAGGAAATTCTAAGGTAGAGACTAACTTCGGGTTTTTGAATTTTTTACGTACCTGCCCACTTATGGTCTTGAAAAACTGGTCTACCTTGAGAACCGTTTCTTTCGTTACCAATTCGAAGGGCGAAATACCTGGTCTTAAAACCACTTTATTGATGGCGATATCGTAGTTTTCTTGGGCATCGGCTATGAACTTTCTTAGGTTTTTTGAACTTCCGGGCTCTATACGTTCGAATTCGTTGCAAATTTTGTCCATCGAGTCACCAATGGTTACCACATCGTCTGAAAAGAATATTTTGTACGCCGGACTCAACTTGTCTAACCGATAATAATCGGACGTTTTCTTGCCGAAATCGGCAAAAAATTTATCGAATATATCGGGCATCCAATACCAACTAGGGCCGATATCGAAGGTAAATCCATCTTTTACCAATTGTCTGGCCCTACCGCCAACGGTCGAATTTTTTTCATAAACGGCAACGTCGTAGCCCAGTTTGGCAAGATAGCACGACGCAGACAGTGATGAAAATCCAGAACCTATGATCAGTACTTTTTTGCCCATGTTAACGTATTGCGATTAATGCCCATAGCTTAGAGTTGGTCAACGATCTTATCAATGGAGTTGAAGGTTTTAATGAAAGGCGGAAGACGGCTTTGTTCAATGTGTTGGGTTTGGTACCCTAACACCCAAAGTTCGGGCTTATCATAATCCTTTACCATTTTAGTGAAATCGGCGATGTATTTCTCCATTTTATCTTTTGAGGGTGCGACGGTGAAATAGGAGACGAAACAAAGGTTGTCAAAATAGTTCAAGACGTCTTTCAAGGTATCTAAAGGTACTGTTTGACCTAGGTATATCGATTTGTACCCTCTTAACACAATTTCATAGTTAACAAAAAGAAGGCCGATTTCATGAATTTCATTTTCTGGCAAGAACGGTACGAAAATCTTATTCTTCTTGATCGGGGTATTGTATTGAAGCTTTTCAGTATTGATCAAAATCTTTTGTTTGATCAAACTTGTCACGAAATGTTCATGGGCCGGCCCTATGGTATCGGTTTGCCAAAGAAGTCCAAGTTCATTCAAGAGGGGAATAAAGATCTCTTTGAATATTTCGCGGAAGGATTTATCGGGTAGTAGGCTATCATAGGTAGACAAGAACAAAGATTGGTCAAAATTGATCATCGCCAATTTGAAGGCATTGATGTGATGGTTTTTGGCGCTACTCTTTGATACCATCTCACGCACAATTAGCGGAATGTTACCTTCAGGAATCTTGGCTATTTTCGAAATCTTATGCCCGTTGTTATATAAGAGGGTAATGTTCAATAATTTTTGAAGACTTTCTAGGCTATAGGTTCTGATATTGGTATCCGTTCTTTCGGGGGATAAGAGCTTGTATCTTTTTTCCCAGATGCGAATGGTGTGGGCTTTGATGCCGGTAAGGTTCTCCAAATCGCGGATACTGAAAGATTTTTTTACGTTGTTCATTCTTTACCAGTAATGGTTAAACAAATTTACGATTATAATTGTGTCACAATGATATTTGAAAGTTATTTTTTTCGCTGCTTTTCGGAATAGGGCAAATCGATGGCGCAGACTTTTACGTATGGTCAAGAAACCAATAGGCTTTTGGTTCATTTCACCAAAAGCAATAAGAATTGATAGAAATATAAAAGCCAAGCAAAAAACATGATTTTTAGTGCGCACGAGAAGACTCGAACTTCCACGGCCTAGTGGCCACCAGCCCCTCAAGCTGGCGCGTCTACCAATTCCGCCACGTGCGCATAAAAATTGGTCTGCAAATATAGTAGAACTATTTATAACAGGTTATGTTTTTTAAGTTCATTTCATGCTTATTGCCCTGAAAGAGGTAGAATGGAAAAAATACAGCTCTTATTTATAGATCTTAGGGCTGGCCTTAGGGTCAAAGTCTTCATGCCATGGTTGTATTTTTTAGTGATTGGCAATAACCTTGTTTGGCCTATTCAGGGCCTTCAAATAGGCAATGAGATCTAGAACTTCTGCATCCGTTAAGGTATTCAACAATCCCTCGGGCATCATTGATTTTGACGTATGCTCCATATTTTGGATTTTAGAGGTACTGATCGCAATTGGGTCTTGCCCAACGACCCTTAGGGTGACATTTCTTTCGTTTTCCGAAACAATAGTACCGCTGTAGGTTCGGCCATCATTGGTGGTTATGACCACTGTTTTATAGTCGTCTTGAATGTCACCGTTCGGGTTTAGAATATTGCTCAATAGATAGGCCGTATTCGTTCGATTTGAACCTGTGAGGTCCGGGCCGATCAAACCTCCCTTTCCATGCAATATGTGGCAGGCGGCACAAGTTCGTTCAAAAAGTAGTTCACCGTTGGCGGTATTGGCCTTTGCAATAGCTTCGTCGCTCAATAAACGCTGATATTTGTTCAACTTCCCCTGAATATCACCTGTTATCTCATCTATTGGTCCCCAGATTTCTACGAACCCGTTTCCAACTACTCTTTTCAATTGCAAGGCGACATAGGCGGGAATATCTTTTTTTGGCACACTACCGTCTTTAATGGCCCTGGCCAACAACCATCCATAATCAGGTCTAGAGGCTAGGGTCTGGATCGCTTCCTGTTTTTCAAGTTCAGCGTAACCATGGTATTCTTGTAATAGTAATTTTCCTAGGGTTTCACTGTTAAATGCCGCAATGGCCCGTATCGTTTCTAATCTTAATTTCGGATTCTTCAGCAATACTGGTATCGCCGTTCTTAATTCTTCCCGCTGTTGAACTGCAAGATTTTTGATAGCGTTTTGTTTAAGTTCGTGCGGAGCGACGGGGTCGTTGATGATGGCCATCATTTTAATGGCGGCCTGGACGCTTCCAAAACGTTGGGAAATCTCATCGGTAACAGCTATAAGTTTATCCTCTTTCTGTAAAGTTCTATAGACGGGTCCCCAGTTACCCGGCTCTTTGAGATCCGCCCTACTTTCAAGTCCTGAAAGCATACCGGTCAACAGATCAAGTTGCTTGTCAGATCTTTTTGAAACACCGGCGACCAATTGTTCTAGCCGCTCTCCATCAACCAGTCTTCTCGCTATTTTTTGAACGATGGACGGAATTTGACTTTGGCTGGCCAAGGCCAAGGCTTTTTCAGGCTGTTCTGCAACCAATGGCTCTATGCCGAACCACAACATAAATGGAATGTTCGGGTCATTACGATCACCGTAATTTTTCACCAGGGAAGAAGCAATACCCCACCGATCGTTTTCATTGATCCTTTGCAGTGCGGCCGCAAGGTATAGTCTAACAACAGGCGAGGGTTCATTTTTTGCCAGTACCGTCATGGCGTCGATGGCTTTTTTTGCGGGAGTTCCGTCTTCTGTAATGAACTGGATCGCCCATCCCCTTACATATTCGTGCCTATCGGTCAATAGCGGGATCAATTCTTGCGAAATATGGTTGGTGGTATGTAGTGTCCATAACGCACGTAGCCTGGTATCTTCATTATTGTCATCGGCCAACAGTCTTTTCATCTTTGATATCGCGGTGACATCCAAGGCTCTTTTGCTAGCCCTGGCCTGTAAAATTAACCGGGCCCGTTGTGCATGCCAATTGCTCTTGCTTAGCTGAAGTTCCACCAATTCCGCATCACTTTTTAGGGCTAGGTCGTCATATCTTCCTGGCCAATCTTTCGCAAGTGATTTTTCGGGCATGATCCTAAATACCCTGCCCGTTTCTTTATGTACCACTTCGTTCCCGCAGATATCTGCATCGTGCCAGTCAAGAACATAAAGTCCGCCCTCTGGCCCTACCTCCATACTGAACCCTATCCATTGGGCGTTGTTGGCCATGAGAAATTCCTCTCCATGCCGTGCATTAAAACCAGAGCCTCTACGTTCCAAAATATCCGATAACACGGCGTGTTCATGAATATTGGCCATAAACATCCTACCCTGTTGATCTTCAGGAAAGGCGTCGGATTGATAGATGCGAGCCCCGCCATGCGCCGAACGATGCCGATGGTCAACAATGGTCTGTATGTCTTCATAAACATACGGATTGAAATGTTGACCGCCCTGGCGATGGTAAATGCCCCCGGGTATAATATGGAACAAATGGGGAATCACGCAGGCTGAAATTAGCAGTTGCCCTTTTGAATCGTAATCGATACCCCATGGATTACTAAAACCATGTGCCACCACTTCGAAGCGTTTTTTTATAGGATGATAGCGCCAGACGCCCCCGTTAATATCTTCCCCGTCGGCTTCCAACAAATTTTCGGGGAAGGCTTCCCGATGTTTATAGATCTTTCCTTTTCCTTTAGGTTTTCGAATTTTTGATGGTGTTGCAAACCCTTCCAAACCGTACAACCAGCCATCAGGCCCCCAGTGAAGGCTATTGATGGTCTCATGCCGATCGCGTATTCCCCAACCCGTCAATAGCACTTCAACTGCGTCCCTATCGGCCTTATCATCTCCATTTTCATCGGGTACAAAAAGTAAGTTCGGGGGAGCACCAAGAAATAGCCCGCCATGGCCGACCGCGATGGCCGATGGAAACGGTATTCCCTCGAGAAAAACCTTTCTGCTATCTACTACACCATCATGATCCGTATCCTCTAAAATCAAGATCCGGCTGTCTCCTGAATTGGAAAAACCATTTTGCCGGTTTTCATAATCTCTGTTCTCCGCGATCCACATCCTACCGCGATCATCCCAACAAAAGGCCATGGGCTGGGTTATCATCGGCTCGGAGGCATAGGCGTTCACCAGGTAACCTTCCTTTATGGTCATGGCATCAACCGCCTCTTGCGGACTTAATAATTTCGCGTCACGACCTTCTTGTCGGGCGATGTTCCATAAAGAGGCGGTATTGTACATCCCCTTATCTCCAACATAATCGCCCCAGAGATCGTTCAAATTAATGGGGTCCAGTTTTCCTGAATAGGCAACGATTTGGTGCTGAATGGTTTTTATTTCTCCCTTCTTTATATGCCAATCACCCATTCTGGAGCTGGCCGGACCTATGCCGAATTGGTCATCAACGCGCCATGCCTGCGGAAAATTATCATTGTCGGGGTGGTCGAAGATGGCGATATGCCCCCAGGCATCCAAACCTTCAACCTCCATGCCGGCATCGACCCACATGGCTCTCTTGCCCTCGGCATAGTGGTTGCGTTGCCGTGCAGCGTTTTCAACTTCACCTTCTATACCCTCTTTCCAGGGCATTCTTAAAAATAGGCCACCATAATCAAATTCATTTATGGTAATATCGGTCAACGCCTCGCCCTGCCATTCTAAGCTCAAGAGGTACTGGTCTTCTTTTTCTTTGAACGTCCAAGTTTGTGTTTCTTTTAATATTGGCTTTTTCTCGCTGTCGAGCATATGGTAAACGGACTGCCATTTTACCTCCGCCCCTTCGGCTATCAAGATTTGGGCCGCTACTTTTTGCCAATGACCCCCACCTGGATTGTGAAAGAAGTCGCGGCCGATCTTTTTCTGGATCTCGTCGGGCTTATTTTTGTCGTAAAAATATTCTTTCAATTCTATAGAATCGGCCCCTGAGCCGTTAACCCTTGTAAAACCAAAATAAAGACCGGTCTGGTGGGGGTGGTGACCAGGACTGTACTGAGTAAGTTCAGATTCACTATGAGGCGCTATGATAGGATGTATAAAAGGGCGGAAGTCGGTTTTTATATGTTGGGTGACCAAGGACCTGTTTGCGCCAATGTTGAAAACCTCAATACGGTCAAGGTCTTTTACGACTTTGAAATGGGATGTTTTTTCCGCTTCTAGAGCAGCATCTTTTTGTGTTTTTGGTTTACAACTGTTGAAAAGAATCAGCGTTGTCAGTAAAATTACCACTCTTGTCATTGCAGGAAATTATGTTAAAAAAGTGACATACGGCAAAAGCTGCCGATGTATGTTTAAACAGAAAGGAGTAGTTAAGTTAGCTGTATTGCAATTAATCTGCAAGTATCGGCATTACCTTTTTTCAGGAATCTTAAGGATAACAGTTTTTCCTTTTTAGGAAGTGGCCAGGCGGCGCAGGATTAGTGTTGACCTTTTTTAAAGCCGTATAGGTTCTGATGTACAAAATCTTTTGGGAATTTTTCGTCGCCTGGAAAACCAAGTTCAATCGCACCACTATCTTCGGGAATATAGTTGGTGCCGAAAATATAATCCCATACACTTAGACTGATACCAAAGTTGACACCATATCTACCTTCCGGTAGTACATAGGCGTGGTGGTACAAATGCATTACTGGGTTGTTGAGAATGTATTTTAGTGGCCCCCAGGTAATCTTGATATTCGAATGGTTAAAGTGACCGATCGCTATGGCGATGAAATGCACCAAATAGGCCTGCTCGGGTTCAACCCCCCCCAGAATCATAACCCCGAAAGTTTTCAAGGGTTTATACAATATGTTCTCCATCCAATGGTATCGCAGGTGGGCGGCAAAACCCATTTCTTTGACACTATGGTGCACTTTATGAAATTTCCAAAGAAATGAATACTTGTGCAGTAGGGTATGGGTAAACCACTGCACAAAATCAAGAACTACAAAGAATACGATCAATTGTAGCCACATGGGCCAGTCGGTTATATTGACCAGGGCCAAGCTTTTAGAGGTAACACCAAGGTCTATGAAAGCTACCCTTAAAAGTTCATAGAAACCACTTATGGCGATAGCGAAAAGAAAGAAGTTGAAGAACATGTAGCAAGCATCCATCCAAAAATCTTTTCTAAAAACGGCCTGCTCTTTCCGCCAGGGAAAAATAATTTCCAATAGCCAAACGAAAATTGATATGGCGATGAGTCCCCAGAAATAATTAGTGTACCAGGGCACATCGAAAATCATGGACTTCCATGTCCAGTTAAGGGTTCCCATGAAGGAGTTCGCGAAGGCGTCCAAGTATTTTACCATTGCGGTCATGTTTTTAGGGCTCTAGCTCGTACCATTCGACTGCTGTAAGATTTTGTCGTCTTCCCTTGGCAATCGGGGCATAATAGTTGGCCAGATAGTTTACAATAGGTTCTTCGTTGGCACCAAGACTCCATAAATTTTGCGTTTCCTGCATCCACCGGATGGTAGCCATCCATTGCTCTTTTGTCATTCGGTTTTGTGTGACCAGTTTTGCCGAATGACAGTTGGTGCAATTATTTACCACCAGCATCATTCCTTCCCCCTCAACAAAGCCGGTGCGCACGTGTACCCCATTTTCAATTTTATCGTAATCAGGATGACCTGGCTCCATTTGATCTTCAGGTAAGGCAATGTAGGTTTCATCTATTTTAGGCGCGCTATCAGTACCTTTAGGCACCACTATACGATAGGCAAGAATAACTACAAATGCTACCAATACCATCAAAATAGGAATCAGTAAGCGCGAACCTTTATCTAATTTCATTCTGTTGGTCTCCTTTTTCATCATTAGCTTACTTTGATCGCGATCCGATGGCAGGCGTTGTTCAAATATCCTTTCGGGTTCCAACCTGGCAGAATCATGGGTTGTGCTTTTCCTTTCGAGTCGGTGGCCCTGGCCCAGATCTCATAATACCCTTCCGATGGAAAATCAATCGATGCGCTAAAATGTTGCCAAGCCAACCTATTGGTCGGGGCTTCCGTTCTACACGTATTCCAGGTACTTCCGAAGTCTATTGAATATTCTACTTTCGCCACCTCAAGTTCACCGGCCCAGGCATGGCCCCTGATAGCAAGTGTTTTTCCTTTTTTTAGAATCGCACCTGTTTTAGGATAGGTGATCAATGATTTAACGGGCATTGATTCGATGATACACATATCTTCATCGGCTACTTTTTCACCCGGGGCAACTGGTTTACAGGGCATGCGATAAGACCCCTCCTTCATTTTTTCACCGTCATGTTCGATGTTTCGAACGCTGATTCGATTCACCCACTTACCAGAGACGGAGGCAGGAAAACCGCCCGCAACCAACCGCACCGGATAGCCATGTGCCAGTGGAATGTCTTCACCGTTCATCTGAAAGGCGATCAAGGTTTCATCTTTCATGGCCTTCGCAATCGGCACGCCCCGTGAGATAGGTTCTTTGTTCGGGTCACCGCTAAGGTGGGTATCTATGGCATGATACCCTACATAAACGGCATCGTTCTTTATACCAACGGCTGTCAGAACATCCTTCAGGCGAACGCCTGTCCATGCGGCACAGGAAACGGCGCCAATGGTCCATTGGTTACCTTTGGCCGGCGGGTCGAATTCGCTTCTACCGTTTCCGCCGCATTCAAGAACCACCCGGTAGGTGTAGTGTTTGAACTTTGATTTCAGCTCGTTCAGCGAGTACGTCTTTTCTTGATTGACAGATTCCCCGTCAAAGGTAACCGACCATTCGGCCGCATTGATTTTTTCAGGAAGCTTCCCGTTGTTTCTGATGTACATGAACTTGTTTGGGGTAACCTTATCGTCAAGCAGGTGTGCCTGTGCCTCCATATTCCAAGGCTTATCGTTCAATAGTACCATTTGTGGATCTTTATGGAACATTTTGAAGGGATTGGGGTCTTGGAGCGCGAGAATGCTGTAGCCCAGCGGCAAATTTTTACCAAATACGATTTCGGCACCTAAAATGGAAGCTAAGGAAGTTAGCGTAGCTTTTTTAACAAATTTTCTTCTTTCCATCACATGGATCGGGTTTAAGATGTTATAAAACTACTATTTTTTGTCTTCGGTTCATGTAACTTAAGTTACTGAAAATAGGCTATAGTGGTAAAACCTGCTGGTTAGGGTTGTTCGTCATTCGTTTTCTTGTCGCTGTAGCTCAAGATACGAACGTTGACTCTTAAGTTCCCTTAATAGGTTTATCGACGTGTTATCAAGGTCGAGCAGTCTACAAATTTGCAAATCGCATGGTATTTGGTCAAAGGGCAATGCGCTGATCAGAAAGAGTACTTCCCGGAGAACCTAAAAACAAGATTTTATACCAGTAAAACCTCCGTTTTTTACTATGAAAACCCCAAGTAAAAAGAAGGTTTCCATATGTTGTAAATACGCATAAACCTCATATATTGTAAAAGTAAAATCCATTTAGTGTTTTTTGTCGAAAAAAGGCAAAAAAAAACAATTAAACGCCTGATTCATAGTTACAAAGGGGTATTAATCCCTAAAAAGTAAATTATGAAAACAGCACGGATTTTGTTCGTTGCGGCCATGTTGGCGGTAACCACCTTGAATTATTCATGTTCAAAAGAAGATGAGCTAGAAACCGAAGCAATTGATAGAGACGAGATCAAAGAACAAGATACTATCGATAGGGACGAGATCAAATTACAGGATACTTGATTTTGTTTTGGCGATGACGATCCTTATAGGGTTGTCATCGCTACCTTTCTTAAATGAGCTCATCGCCGATAAGGAAGGAAATCTTTATGGTTGGGTTCCTGATTTGAACGTACAAAAACTATTGACCGATTCTAACGGTTCGATTTTGGGCTATTCAAAATACCGTGTCTTTCTTTATTTCCTCTTCATACACCTATACGGTTTCATCGCTTTTTTAGGATGGTATACGGTCGCCAAGAACAAATACTACCGCCCGGCCATACTATTATGTGCCCTAAGTGCCGCCTATCATGTTGGTGTGGTGCTGTTTAATCAAAGAATGACGGACTTCAATGATTTTAGGTTTAAACTAGTCGGTACGATCGTACTTGCGGTGGTTCTTTTTGCCCTATACTACCGTAAAAAGAAGAAGGAAAACGGCTATCTCGAGCATACCCATACCCTTTTCGGTACCCGACCAAAGAAAATACTAACCTTCAAAGTGGTGTTGGTTTGGCTTCTGTTGATCATGGTATCTACGTTGTTTTACTACCATGACATCATCACCTTAAGGGTTGGAGGTATAAAGGATTGGGTGCCGAATCTTGGCATCGAAGAGCTTCTTACCAACTCGAATGGCGATGTATGGGGTTTTGGCAGTTACCGTGCCTTTATCTTGACCCTTTTCTTGCAATTGTTCGCTCAAATAGGATGGGCAGGTTGGCTACACGATTCATATGGCAGTCTATACAGGCCCTTCTTGATCGCCCCGTTGGGCCTATCGTTGTACCAGGTCATTCTATTATTGACCGAAAGTACAGGAACACCCTTGAACCGACCCGATATTAAACTTATGCTTGTGTTGGCGATAGGTACGGTGCTGTGCATTCTGTTCTTCTTTAGGAACAAAGGCCTTCAAGGGTATAATACAGATAAAAAGATACTCGCCCAAAATAACAACAACAGTAAGAACTGAAACTAAGAAAATGAAAAAGCCCGTTTATGAAGTGAACAAAAAAGGTACTATCACCAAATACAACATTAACTACGATATTGAGCGTTTTACCTTCATACCGAGGGAAACCAATGTGCTCGACAAGGTGGTCAATGCCCTGAACAAACTTCTCAGTGACTTCGCCGGGGCAAGGCCCTATACTTTAGATTGGGATGAAATCATAGCCCAGTACAAGGAAAGGAACATGCAAGATGTGCCCCATTTTTCATCACAGTACGTGGTGGCGCAATATCTCTTCAAAAAGGGCGGGGGGCCAATGGAGGAAAAACAAATGATGTATTTGGAGATAGTGAACAGGCTGAACGAACTCATTGAAAAGGGAGAGCTGCCCGCTTAAAATTTAAAAACTATTTCGACTGAGAGAAAGCGAATCGGCACGTGCCGTTCAAAAGTTCGTTTAAATATTTTTGTTTGGTGATATGGAAATAACAGTTTCTTTTGCTGCGGTTGCGATACTGTTTGCATAGTAAGGATCAGCAGTGTCTTTTTGAAGCTATAGTACCAATGGAGGAATTATACGCCATAGTACTATTAACCGGTCATAAAACGTAAACTATTGAAGTTCAGATTATAGGAACGGTACTTAAGAAGGCCCCGGCATACAACCGCCCAAAACGGGGGAAAAGGGCGCAAGGCCTGGTAACTACCCGAAAGCGGCATGGGATTTACATCACAACCTGCTTCATTTTGTAGTTCCCCACAAAAAAAGCAGGCCATGCAACGGTAGAACAACCACCGTCTTCCTTGCCAAGGTCCGGGCAAACTTCCCGAATTCCCCCTTATCCACAGATCCCGGATCAGTCAACAGAATATATAGCGCTGGCCTATCGGCGCGCCATACTTAGTTGTTAGCAAATGTTTTTTGCTCTGTACTACTATAGCTTTTCAAGTTCCATAATAATTGTTCCAAATGTGGAGTCTTCTCTTTCTCCAATATATTTTTTGACTTCAAGAGAAAGAATATTGGAATTCAATTTGTAAGTCCCTTTAATCACTTTGAAACCTTCATCAAATACAATCGTTTTATTTTTCGAGTCAAGAACCCAATCCCCTTCTGTAATATCATCTTGAAAATGATTTTTATAAGTTCCATCTTTTCTAAACTCGTAAGAATAGATATAATCTCCTTCTTTTAATTCATTCCCTCTCTCACTTTGGAGTGAAATAATGTTCCAATTACCAACTATTGAATTCTTATCGGAATTACAAGAAAGAAGTATTGTGCAAAATAAAATTGGGTTATAGATTTTCAACTCTGACTTTTATTTTCTATTCCTTTGGGATTTTCCGACCATGGCAGTTATAAGTCCACCAGCGATTGGTCCATAAGCTAAGATTCCAAATCCCTTAAGGTCAATTAATCCAGTAAAAGTGCCTACTGTTAGAATCAGGCCCAAGGCTGCTAAAATTATTCCACCATAGAAAAGATTTTTTCCATTATCATTAACCTCTTTCATTTGAGATACTCGTGCAACTCTTTTATCCACTTGTCCAACAACAATATTTATTTCATTCGATTCCAAACCTTGATTTTCCAGAGTCTTTCTCAAATTCGAAAACTCCATTTGTCCTGTGGCTATTTTATTAACAAAATTTTTAATTGTTTCAGCTCTATTATAATTACTCATTGGTTTTTGTAAATATTTGCTAACGTACAAGTATTTATGAAGGACTGGTATTTGAAATACGGAGGCTCAACCCTTCCAGACAGTTCAAAAGTATTTCAAAAGTTCAATAACTTCCATCTGCCAGTCTTTCATAAATACCATGTTAGCGATTCGGACTTTTTGTATCTAACAATAAAATGTCATATTAATTTATCGGGCAAAAATAAGAAGAGCCAACCCAATTAAATAACAGATTAGCATGATATTTAGTAAGTTATTAACGCTTTTTGGGGCACCTTTAAATTCCTTCCAGATATATATTCCCCATATCGCTGCTACCACTGTAGCACCTTGACCTAAACCATAAGAAATAGCAGGGCCAGCTTTGTCAGATGCTATAATGCTAAAAGACATGCCAATACACCAAATGAT
>JBHJNU010000079.1:0-23654 GCA_050330515.1 Flavobacteriaceae bacterium
AATTTTACATTTTACATGCATCTCTTTAGAGTATGGTAAGGGCTTGTGGTTCAGTTGCGGCAGCCGTTAAATTTTTAGTTGGTTGCGTCTTATGAATAGTAAGTGTATGGTCTGAAAAACAGGCTGTTTTTTAGGCATAGGAAAGAAAATGCAGAAGTATGGAATTCATTCAATGAGATCCAGTCAAAACAAGCATTACTTTCCTCCGATAGTATTGATGAAGAACTTGCCCATAATTGGCATAACAATTGTCTTATTAGTTCGTAAAGAAATTGTTCTTTGAAGGTATTGTTATGAAATACAGTACTTTACAACAACTCGAAACGAATCTATAAATTGATTTCTGCTTCATTTAATGACAGAATGACCGATATATACCTATGGGAGACTCCAAATTTTCAAATTTTGACAGTATGTCTTTACACTCAATAGAAGAGGATGCTGAACTGATTCCGTTACTGACCCCTGAAGATGAAGAGCAGATGAACGATGAGCCTTTGCCGGAAACGCTGGCCATATTGCCACTGCGAAATACCGTATTGTTTCCGGGGGTAGTGATTCCTATTACCGCTGGTCGCGACAAATCGATTAATCTGGTCAAGGATGCCAATAATGGTTCTAAGGTTATTGGCGTGGTAAGCCAAAAAGATGAGGATACCGAAAACCCCGATGTGAAGGATATCAATACATTGGGTACCGTTGCCCGTATTTTAAGAATTCTTCAAATGCCTGATGGTAATACTACGGTAATCATTCAAGGAAAAAAACGTTTCGAGATAGCCGAGGTACTTACCAAAGACCCTTATATGACGGCCACGGTTCGTGAAACGAAGGAGGAGAGACCAGATCCTAACAATCCTGAATTTTTGGCCATCATCGAATCGATAAAGGATCTGGCCTTGAAGATCATTAGAGACAATCCCAATATACCAAGCGAAGCTTCATTTGCCATAAAGAACATTCATAGCAATTCATTTCTGATCAATTTTGTTTCTTCCAACCTTAATTTAGATGTAAAGGATAAGCAAGAACTCTTAGAGATCAATAATCTGCAAGAGCGTGCCTTGGCCACCTTGAAGTATATGAACATGGAGCTGCAGAAATTGGAGCTTAAGAATGACATTCAGTCAAAGGTTCGTAACGATATGGATCAGCAGCAACGGGAGTATTTCCTACACCAGCAGATGAAGACGATACAAGAGGAGTTGGGCGGTGTATCCTATGATGAGGAATTTTTTGAAATGGGCCAGCGTGCCAAAAAGAAAAATTGGAACACAAAAGTTAAGGAGCATTTTGACAAGGAACTTGCTAAAATGCAACGTATGAACCCTCAGGTGGCCGAATATTCCATACAGCGGAATTATTTGGATCTGTTTTTAGATCTGCCATGGAACGAATTTTCCAAGGACAAGTTTGATCTAAAAAAGGCACAGCGTATTCTTGACCGGGATCATTATGGGCTGGAAGATGTAAAAAGGAGAATTATCGAATACTTGGCGGTACTAAAGCTGCGAAATGATATGAAATCGCCGATCCTCTGCCTGTACGGTCCACCGGGAGTTGGTAAGACATCACTCGGTAAGTCCATAGCGGAGGCCTTAGGGCGTGAATATGTTCGTATTTCCCTGGGCGGATTACGGGATGAAGCCGAAATACGCGGACATCGAAAAACCTATATCGGTGCCATGCCGGGCCGCATCATACAAAGTTTGAAAAAGGCCGGTAAATCGAATCCGGTATTTATTCTTGATGAAATCGATAAGCTGACCAATAGTCATCAGGGCGACCCATCATCAGCAATGCTCGAGGTGTTGGATCCCGAACAGAATAGCGAATTCCATGATAATTTCTTGGAAATGGGGTATGATCTTTCAAAGGTCATGTTCGTTGCTACGGCGAATAACCTTTCGAACATACAGCCCGCCTTGCTGGATCGTATGGAGATTATTAACGTAACCGGCTATACCATTGAAGAGAAGGTAGAAATCGCCAGGCGCCATTTGCTCCCGAAACAACTTGAAGAGCATGGGCTTTCTTCAAAGCATTTGAAAATAGGCAAACCACAGTTTGAAAAAATAGTAGAGGGCTATACCCGCGAATCAGGCGTACGTTCTTTGGAAAAACAGATTGCCAAAATGGTTCGCTATGCTGCAAAGTCGATCGCGACCGAAGAAGAATATGAGGTTAAGGTCGATAATGAAATCGTTGAAAAGGTGTTGGGGCCACCACGAATGGAGCGCGATAAGTATGAGAACAATGATGTTGCCGGGGTAGTTACCGGATTGGCATGGACGAGCGTTGGTGGCGACATTCTCTTCATCGAGTCGATCTTGTCGAAAGGAAAAGGGGCCTTGAACATAACTGGAAACCTGGGAAAGGTAATGAAGGAGTCGGCCACCATAGCGATGGAATATATCAAGTCGAATGCTGATCTTTTTGGTATTGATTCTGATGTTTTTGAAAACTACAATGTACATATTCACGTGCCCGAGGGGGCAACTCCCAAAGACGGGCCAAGTGCCGGTATTACCATGTTGACCTCATTGGTTTCTTTGTTCACGCAACGGAAAGTTAAAAAAAGTATAGCTATGACGGGCGAAATAACGCTTCGAGGCAAAGTGCTTCCCGTGGGCGGGATAAAAGAAAAAATATTGGCCGCGAAACGTGCGCGAATCAAAGAGATTATCCTCTGTAAAGAAAACGAAAAAGACATCCTTGAAATTAAACCTGACTACCTAAAGGGCCTGACCTTTCATTATGTAACTGACATGCACGAGGTCATCGACCTTGCCGTGACGAACCAAAAGGTCAAGAACGCGAAAAAGCTTTAGGGAAGATTGTGGTGTTACCCATCCTATCCATTGGGGTGGGTCATAAAGTGGTCACTTTGTCTTCTGTAGTGCAAAAACACAGTGTTCAAGAGAGAAAAGCTTTTTTTCTGCCTATTTTTACCGTGTGAAGAAAATAACAATTGCCATTGATGGCTACTCGTCTACCGGAAAAAGTACTATTGCCAAGCAATTGGCAAAGTCTTTGGGTTACGTATATGTCGACACAGGGGCTATGTACAGGGCGGTTACGCTTTTTGCCATGCGCAATGGTTTTATTGGTGGGCCACAAAGCAATGTGCAGGCATTGGTAAAGGCACTTCCTGAGATTCAACTGGTTTTTATTTTTAATGAAGCCTTGGGCTTTGCCGAAATGTACCTCAATGGCGAAAATGTGGAAAGGGAAATTCGCACGTTGGAGGTATCCAAATTTGTGAGTCCCGTAGCTGAAATCGAGCAGGTTCGCGAACTCTTGGTGGGTATGCAGCAAAAAATGGGAAAGGAAAAAGGGATTGTAATGGATGGCCGGGATATCGGTACCGTGGTCTTTCCAGATGCCGAACTTAAAATATTCATGACGGCTTCCCCTGAGAAAAGGGCGAGCCGGCGTTATAAGGAACTGTTGGATAAAGGGGAAGATGTTAAATGGGAAGATGTTTTGAAGAATGTTCAAAATAGAGACTTTATTGATTCGCATAGAGAATTCTCTCCTTTGCGAAAAGCGGATGATGCCATTGAATTCGACAACAGTGATATGGGTTTGGAAGAACAGTTTGAGCGCATGTACAATTTTGCCTTGCGCCTCATAAGGGAATAAAAAAAGGGACGCTAATAGCGCCCCCAATTAAAAACTGTATCCCTATATCTCACGCATTCGGAATAACCAAAACCTGATCTGGATGAATCACATCTGGATTTTTCAAAACATTAGTGTTCGCCGCGAATATTTTATTGTATTCCATTGCGTTGCCATAGTATTTTTTTGCGATCAAACTAAGTGACTCGCCTTTGGCAACCGTATGTCTGTGATATACTGAATCATCGGCTACCGAGATGTTTGCCTTGATGTCAGTGGCATTTTGCCCTCCCAGTTCCTTGATTTTGTCCCATAATAGGTCTTTTTCGTAAGGTGTGTTGGCAACACCTTTTATTTTAAGAACGCCACCTTCCTCGGTTACGTTTCCATCTTTGATACCTAGTTGCTCACCAAGGGTCAAAACGCCTTGGTATTTTGCTTTAACACTCATAATTGTTGTATTTAACGGTTAATATTTGAGGGCTCAAGATAGCAATAATTGCCATATTTAGCCTGTAAAACGTATAAAATAAAACGCCGGACAGAATCATTGCACTTACTAGTTGGTTTAATCGACAAAAAATTATACTTTTGCAGCCCTTTTTAGCAAAGATTCAAGAGCGGGAGGGAACATAACAAAAAACAAAAACATAACAACTTCTGCGATAATTGTTAAGCTCTTGTAACATCGTAGGATACAAATTTTAAGCTATATAATGGCTAAAGAAAAAGCAATTGCAGAGGTAGAGGAAACTGCCGAAGTAGTTAAAGAACAAAAAGTGCAGGCGCCCGTTCAAGATCCAAAAGAATTTTTGGAAAACTTCAATTGGGACAAATACGAACAGGGTATCGAACGGGTAGACGAATCTCAATTGGAAGAGTTCGTGAAGTTGGTAGAATCCAATTTCGTTGATACCGAGAATGAGGCCGTGGTTACAGGTACCGTAGTTTACCTTACCGATCGCGAGGCAATTATTGACATCAACGCAAAGTCAGAGGGAGTGATCTCTTTGAACGAATTTCGTTACAACCCGAATTTAAAGGTTGGCGATAAGGTTGAAGTGTTGATCGATATTCGCGAAGATAAAAGTGGTCAATTGGTTCTTTCGCACAGAAAGGCCAGAACCATAATGGCGTGGGATCGTGTGAACGCCGCACATGATAAGGAAGAAGTAGTTAGTGGTTTCGTGAAATGCAGAACCAAAGGCGGTATGATCGTTGATGTTTTCGGGATCGAGGCCTTCTTACCAGGTTCGCAGATCGATGTGAAACCTATACGTGATTACGATCAATATGTGAACAAAACAATGGAATTCAAGGTGGTTAAGATCAACCATGAATTTAAGAACGTTGTGGTTTCACATAAAGCATTGATCGAAGCCGATATCGAAGAGCAGAAAAAGGAGATCATTAGCCAATTGGAAAAAGGCCAGGTGTTAGAAGGTGTTGTGAAGAACATCACTTCTTACGGTGTCTTTATTGATCTTGGCGGCGTAGATGGTTTGGTACATATTACCGATCTTTCTTGGAGTCGTATCAACCACCCGAACGAGGTTGTTGAGTTGGATCAGAAATTGAACGTGGTTATCCTTGATTTTGACGAGAACAAATCGCGTATCCAATTAGGTTTGAAGCAATTGGAGAAACATCCATGGGATGCCCTGAGCGATGAAATCAAAATTGGCGATAAGGTAAAAGGCAAGGTTGTCGTTATTGCTGACTATGGCGCGTTCATTGAAGTCGTTGAAGGGGTTGAGGGCTTAATTCACGTTTCTGAAATGTCATGGTCTACGCACCTGCGCTCTGCGCAAGATTTCGTAAAAGTGGGCGATGAGGTTGAGGCTGTGGTATTGACCCTCGATCGTGAAGATCGTAAGATGTCATTAGGGATCAAGCAAATGACACCGGATCCGTGGACCGATATTACTAAAAAATATCCAGTTGGTTCAAAACATAATGGTATTGTAAGAAACTTTACCAATTTTGGGGTTTTCGTAGAATTGGAAGAAGGTATCGACGGATTGATATACATATCAGACTTATCTTGGACCAAGAAAATCAAGCACCCATCAGAATTTGTTAGCGTTGGCGACAAGTTAGACGTAGAGGTGTTGGAGCTTGACGTGGATGGACGCAAGTTGAGCTTAGGTCACAAGCAAACCACTCAGAACCCATGGGACAAGTACGAAGCTGAATTCGCAGTTGATACGGTTCATACGGCTACCATTGGCGACATTGTCGATAAAGGTGCAGTGATCGAGTTCAATGAAGATATTGTGGCATTTGTTCCGCAACGTCATCTTGAAAAAGAAGATGGTAAGAAATTAGGCAAGGGTGAAGAAGCTCAGTTCAAGATAATAGAGTTCAATAAAGATTTTAAGCGAGTTGTAGCCAGTCATACCGCTATCTTTAAAGAAGAGGAAAAACGCAATGTAAAGGCCGCTGTTAAAAAACAGGAGGCTAGCGCAGATGAGGCGAAACCTACCTTGGGCGATGCCAATGATCAGCTACAGGCGTTGAAAGACAGAATGGAAGCCAACGATAAGAAGAATAAGAAGTAAGTTTTTTATCGCGATATTGAAGGGCCCCGACTTTTAGTCGGGGCTTTTTAGTTTCTAAAACTTGACAGGGTTATATCGTGATAATTCCCTATTTTTGTGCTACCAAAGTATTGAAGGCCAACTATGAGTCAAAAAGTACTACTTTCCTCTAAAGAAATCAACATTATCCTTCATCGTTTGGCTTGCCAACTTCTTGAAAATCATCTTGATTTTAAAAGCACGGCACTTATAGGTCTTCAGCCCAGGGGCATTTTTGTGGCCCAAAGATTGGCTAAAATACTGAAGGAAGAATACGGGGTGAAGCACATTGATATGGGCTTTTTGGATATTACTTTTTTTAGGGACGATTTTCGAAGAGGAGAAAAACCGTTGTCGGCCACCCAAACAAAAATCGATTTTTTAATCGAGGATAAAAAAGTAGTGCTAATAGATGACGTGCTGTATACAGGAAGAAGCATCAACGCGGCCCTCACTGCTTTACAGTCTTTTGGAAGACCCCAAGAAGTTGAGCTTTTGACCTTGATCGACCGGAGATTCAGTAGACATTTGCCGATTCAGCCCAATTATCGGGGCAGGCAGGTCGATGCGATAAATGAAGAGAAAGTGAAAGTAATGTGGGAAGAGAACGATGGTGAGGATGTAATTTATTTGATAAGTAAATAGCATGTCAGAATTAAGTGTAAATCACTTATTGGGAATCAAATATCTGAACGAAGCAGATATTCAACTTATTTTTGAAACTGCCGACCATTTTAAGGAAGTTATAAATCGCTCCATTAAAAAGGTTCCTTCCTTACGTGATATCACCATAGCCAATATCTTTTTCGAGAACAGCACCCGAACTAAATTGTCTTTTGAACTTGCAGAAAAAAGACTATCGGCCGATGTGATCAATTTCTCCTCTGCGCAGTCATCGGTGAAAAAGGGAGAAACACTGATTGATACGGTGAACAACATCCTTTCTATGAAAGTAGATATGGTTGTGATGCGCCATCCGAACCCTGGAGCCGGCATTTTCTTATCGAAACACGTAAAAGCATCTATTGTCAACGCGGGCGATGGCGCACATGAGCACCCCACCCAAGCATTGCTTGATTCGTTTTCGATCCGGGAAAAACTAGGCGATGTTGCTGGAAAAAATGTGGTTATTGTGGGCGATATTCTGCACTCAAGAGTGGCCTTATCCAATATTTTCGCCCTGAAATTGCAGGGCGCCAACGTAAAGGTCTGTGGGCCGAAGACCTTGCTGCCAAAATATATTGAATCATTGGGGGTTCAGGTAGAGACCAACTTACTAAAGGCCCTGAACTGGTGCGATGTCGCCAATATGCTTCGTATTCAGAACGAGCGGTTAGATATTAGTTACTTCCCTACAACACGCGAATACACGCAGCAGTTTGGGGTGAACAAGAAAATGTTGGACAATCTAGACAAAGAGATCGTAATCATGCATCCGGGTCCGATAAACCGGGGTGTTGAAATTACAAGCGATGTTGCCGACTCCAAACAGTCAATTATTCTAAACCAAGTTGAAAATGGCGTGGCCATACGTATGGCGGTCATTTACCTCTTGGCCTCAAAAATTAAATGATACTGCCATGATTTTTGATAACGACGGAACAACAACCATAGTTTTTCAGGAAAACACTTCCTTAGCCAAGTTTTTAGAGAGTTTAAAGGGAGGATACCCTAAGATCAAGAACGATAACATCATTGTAAACCTCTTTTCTTTCTCAAAGCTTTCTGCGAATGACCTGCTTGAATTTTTAGAGCTTTCGAATTCGCACCGTGAGAATCAAAAGTCATTCGTGCTGGTAACCGATAAAATTTCCTATGATAAAATACCCGATGCTATTTGTGTGGTGCCTACCATTCAAGAAGCGAGGGACATCATTGAAATGGAGGAAATCGAAAGGGATCTCGGCCTGTGAAGCTTCACATTTTAGGTTGTTATGCCGCCACCCCGCGCACGTTGACAAACCCTACCTCGCAGGTTTTGGATATAAATAACCACCTCTTTTTAATCGACTGCGGTGAAGGTACGCAGGTACAGTTGCGTAAGAACAAGATCAAATTCTCGCGCATCAACCATATTTTTATTTCCCACTTGCATGGTGACCATTTTTTTGGTTTGCCGGGCATGATATCAACGTTTCGTTTATTGGGCAGGGATAAGGAAATGCATATTTATGGTCCTAAGGGAATTAAAGAAGCTATTACCCTGCTCTTAAAACTAGGTGACTCTTGGACTGACTATCCTTTGGTTTTCCACGAACTGACCTCCAAAGAACCTGAACTTATATACGAGGATAAGAAAGTTTCTGTAACGACTATTCCTCTAGATCACAGGGTGTATACCAACGGATTTCTTTTTAAGGAGAAGCTCGGGGAAAGAAAATTGAACATTGATGCCGTGGCAAAATACAAAATAGATAAAAGCTATTTTCAGAACATCAAGAACGGAAAGGATGTTGTTTCGGAAGAGGGCCATACCATTGACAATACCGAACTGAGTTTTGATCCGCCCGCCCCAAAAGGGTATGCCTTTTGTAGCGACACGGCCTATAAACCTGACATTGTCAAGCAGATCTTTGGTGTCGACGTGCTTTACCACGAATCTACTTTTTTAGATTCGGATAGCCATTTGTCAGGTAAGACAAAGCACTCAACTGCAAAAGAAGCGGCCGCTATAGCGAAGGCCGCAAATGTCGGTACGCTGATTTTAGGGCATTATTCTACGCGGTATAAATCTATCGAATTGTTCAAAGATCAGGCTCAGGCAATATTTCAAAATGTTGAACTTGCCGATGACGGTAAGGTTTTCGAGTTTTGAACCCACTTGGTTCTTTCCGCCCCAAAGACTTTTAAAACCTTTGGGGTCTTATAATTTTTGCTGAACTTTACTTCGTTAAAATGGAGAGCTAAAAAGACATGCAAGAAGATCTGGGCGAGTACCGAAAATCATATGAAAAAAGCGCTTTGATGGAAAGTTCCATTTCCGATAATCCAATGGAACTTTTTCAGAAATGGTTCTTCGAGGTTGAGGCAGCCAATGGTGTTGACGAACCTAATGCGATGACCATTTCAACCATAGGGCTAGATGGTTTTCCTAAGAATAGGGTAGTGTTGTTAAAAAAGTATACGCATGAGGGTTTCATCTTTTTTACCAATTATGAAAGTGAAAAGGGCAAGGCGATAGCTAAAAACCCCAATGTCTGTATTTCTTTTTTTTGGCCAAATCTCGAACGGCAGATTATCATCAAAGGGATGGCCGAAAAGATTGCCGAAAACCTTTCCGATGGTTATTTTGAATCAAGGCCTAAAGGAAGTCAGTACGGTGCGATTGTTTCAGATCAAAGTACGGTTATTCCATCGCGCGATTATTTGGAAGATAAACTAAAGGCACTAGAAAGCGAATACGAAGGTAAAGAGATCAAACGCCCTGATTTTTGGGGCGGCTTTATCGTAAAGCCAATTTCAATGGAATTCTGGCAAGGTCGTCCCAACCGTTTACACGACCGCATACGCTATGCGTTACAAGAAGATTATGATTGGAAAATAGAACGGCTGGCACCATAAATTTAGCTTGTACAAAGTCTCTTTTTTAAAATTGAAAATGACCCTTCGTTGCGTAAATTACATTACATGAAAACACTTATTCTAGTCCGTCACGCTAAATCGTCTTGGGAATATGCTGTGGGCGATAAAGACCGCCCATTGTTGCATAGTGGCATTAATGACGCTATTTCTGTGGCTGATACCTTCAATGATCGCGCAGTAGAAATCGACGCTATTTTTTCGAGTCCGGCTAACCGGGCCTTGCATACCGCGATGATTTTTTGCCGCCAGCTTTATTTTCCTTTGCAGCGTTTTCAGGTGACGGCCGAACTGTATGATTTTTCTGGAAACGATGTTCTTGGGTTTATTAAGAATTTAGGTTCCGATTTGAACACCGTAATGGTTTTTGGGCACAATCATGCCTTTACCTACATTGCCAATTCTCTCGGAAATACTTATATTGACAATGTTCCGACAAGCGGATTGGTGCATTTGCAATTTCAGGTTGACGATTGGTCTTCCGTAGCGAAGGGAACAACGAAACAAACTATTTTCCCAAAAGAAATTAGAGGATGATAAAAGCCAAAAATCAATATGTGAACCGAGAGATGAGCTGGTTGTGGTTCAATGAACGGGTGTTGCAAGAAAGTGCGGACAAGAAAGTGCCCTTGATTGAACGTCTGCGGTTTCTAGGTATTTTCTCGAACAATCTCGACGAGTTTTTCAAGGTGCGCTATGCTACGGTCAAGCGGATCGTTGAGGCCGGAAAAATGGGTAAAAGTATGTTGGGTGGCGAATCTGCCAAAGTACTCTTAGATGAAATTACCAAAACGGTTATCGACCAGCAGGCCAGAAGTATTAACATATTAAAGGGAATACAAGAGGAGTTGGAGGGCAAGAATATTTTTATCGTTAAGGAAACCCAGCTCAATGATTCTCAGAAAGAATTCGTAAGGAAATACTTCGTTGAAAAGGTTAGTCCGCAGTTAATGACCATTATTCTGAATGATCACACCAAATTTCCCACGTTAAAGGATACGGCAGCCTATTTGGCCATAAAAATGATAATTAGGGCCGAAGGTAGAACCAAATTAAAGAAGAAACGTTTTGCGTTGATTGAAATACCAAAAGGTATTGACCGGTTTGTGGAACTACCGAAAGAAGGTGATAAAAGCTATATCATACTTATTGATGATCTTATACGGTATTGTTTGGGAAGTATTTTTACCATGTTCGACTACCATTCCATATCGGCACACATGATCAAGATAACACGTGATGCAGAATTGGATATTGATAATGACCTGAGCAAGAGCTTTATCGAAAAATTATCGTTTAGTGTTGAGCATCGTAAAATTGGTGACCCCGTTCGCTTCGTTTATGATAAGAGCATCGGTAAAGACACCTTGGATTATTTAAAGGAAAAGATGCACATAGAAGATATGGACAGTGTTATTCCGGGGGGCAGGTACCACAATCGCCGCGATTATATGGGTTTTCCGAGTCTGAACAGACAAGACTTGTTATATGATAAGATTACCCCTTTGCCCGTGAAAGGACTCAGTATGGAAGGCAGCCTTTTCGAGCAGATAGCGAAGAAAGACTACCTGCAATATACCCCGTATCATACCTTTTCCTATATCATTAGGTTTTTGCGTGAGGCCGCACTGGATCCCAAGGTTCGGGCCATAAAGATTACGGTATATCGCTTGGCAAGTAACTCGCAGGTAGCCGCATCTCTTATAAATGCCGTTAAGAACGGAAAGCAGGTTACGGTTCAAATTGAGCTACAGGCACGATTTGATGAGCAGGCCAATATTGAATATGCAGAACAGTTGCAGGCAGAAGGAGTAAAATTAAAGTTCGGGGTACCTGGCCTCAAAGTGCATAGCAAAATCTGCCTTATCGAGCGCGAGGAGGGCCATGGGATTAAGCGCTACGGCTTTATCAGTACGGGTAATTTTAGCGAGACCACAGCCCGTATTTATACCGATTATACCTTGTTTACAGCCCATGAAGCCATTTTGAAAGAACTGAACAAGGTTTTTGAATTTTTTGAGACCACCTATAAAATAAACAAGTACAAACATCTGATCGTATCACCGCACTATACCCAAAGCAAGTTTGTAAAACTTATAGATAATGAAATAGCCAACGCCATTGTGGGTAAGAAAGCTTTTATCAGAATCAAAATGAACAGTTTCACATCGTATAAAATGGTAGACAAACTGTATGAGGCAAGTAGGGCGGGAGTTAAAATTCAATTGATCGTACGGGGTATCTGCTGTTTGATCCCCGGTATAAAGGGTATGAGCGAGAATATCGAGGCGATTAGTGTTGTGGATAAATTTTTGGAACACCCACGGATTTTCATTTTCGGAAACGACACGGAACCAAAGGTCTACATTTCGTCTGCAGATTGGATGACACGGAACCTAGACTATCGCGTTGAAGTAGGATGCCCTATTTACGATGAGGAGATTAAACAAGAATTGATCGATACCTTTGAAATTTCATGGGCCGATAACGTCAAGGCCCGTTTATTCAATAAAGAACAAAACAACGCCTACCGAAAGAACAATAATCCTGAGGTGCGTTCCCAATTCGCCACATACGATTATTACTTGAATAAATTGAATTCTTAATAACAGCCTATTGAAAATCAGAAAATTTGCCGCGATAGACATCGGCTCGAACGCTATTCGTTTGTTGACACATAATGTTATCGAGCAAGCAGGTAAAGAAACTAAGTTTAGAAAAAGTGCCTTGATACGTGTTCCTGTTCGTCTTGGTGAAGATTCATTTACAGTGGGTGAAATATCGGTCAGAAATGCGCAGCGTGTTGTCGATACCATGAAAGCCTTCAAACATTTAATCGATGTTATCGGGGTGGAGCGATATATGGCCTGTGCGACTTCGGCAATGCGCGAGGCTAATAACGGACTTGAAATCATCGAAAGGGTATTTGTGGAGTCGGGCATTAAGATAGAACTCATTGATGGCAAGCGCGAAGCAGCAATAATCGCCGCTACGGATCTACGCCAACTCATCAACAAAGAAAGTTCTTATCTCTATGTCGATGTTGGCGGTGGTAGCACTGAATTCACGCTTTTTTCTAAAGGCAAGATAAAAATATCCAAATCATTTAAGCTGGGCACGGTTCGTCTGCTCAACAATATGGTACAGCCCGAAACTTGGAAGAAGTTGGAGCATTGGTTAAAGGAAACCGTTGCGAATGAAACTGATTTATCTATCATCGGTTCTGGGGGAAACATCAATAAATTGCATAAGATGTCAGGAAGGAAGGTAGTTGAACCGCTTACATTTAGTTCGTTAAGTGCCCAATATCGGTCACTGCAAGAGTACAGTTATGAAGAGCGAATTTCCGAGATGGGCCTTAACCCGGATCGGGCCGACGTTATCATGCACGCTGCCCATATTTTTCTGTGCACTGCCAAATGGTGCGGAGTGAAGAAGATTCATGTACCGAAAATTGGACTTTCAGATGGTATTATAAAATTGCTTTACTATTCAGAAATGCAACAAGATTCGTTTTCATCTTAGTGAGCATAGGTAGCCTTAGCCATGAATGCTCTCGCCTTTGCCGAGATTTTTCATAATTTGGGCCTCGAACGCTAAAAGGGCCTGCCATTTTTGATCTACTTCGGTACGGTTGCCATATTGTCGGGCAAAACCTAAAAAAAGACTATAGTGACCCGCCTCGCTGACCATGAGTTTATGGTAAAATTCGGCGAGCTCCTTGTCCTGAAGTTCTTCCGATAGCAAGCGGAAACGTTCACAGCTGCGGGCCTCGATCAATGCGGCATATAGAAGACGGTGTACAAGCTGTGTAGTTCTACTTCCGCCCTTTGGAAAGAATTTCAGTAGTTCGAGCACATATTCATCTTTTCTATCTCTACCCAAGGTATTGCCCCTGGCAAGAATTCTATCGTGTACCATTTTAAAATGCCCCATTTCTTCTCTAGATAGGGCGATCATTTCTTCGACCAGGTCAGTGTATTCAGGAAAGCCAACAATCAATGAAATAGCCGTACTGGCGGCTTTTTGCTCACAATAGGCATGGTCGGTCAGAATTTCATCAATATTCTTTTCAACGATGTTGACCCATCTTGGATCGGTTGGTAATTTAAGGCCCAGCATGATTTTTTTTGTAAAAGTAATGTGATTCCTGTGCGAATCAAAATGTTATATTTGAAGTATGAACATACTTTTTAAAGTTATTGCATGGGTGTTGGCGGCGTTGTTTACAATTTCGGCGGTGCTTCAGTATAACGACCCTGATTCTTGGGTATGGATTGTCATTTGGGGCTTGGCGGCCATCATTTCTGCTACTGCTGCCTTGAACAAGATTTCGTATTCGGTACCATTGATAATGGGTATTCTATGTCTGGCAGGATTTTTTTATGTCTATCCTGACAAATTTGAGGGGTTTGAGATAGGTGCCGGTGACATCGTAAACATCGAAAGGGGAAGGGAGGCTTTCGGTCTGCTCATAATAGCAGTGACCCTGCTGGTGCTCGCTTTGCGAATCAAATTTTTCAATCGCTCATAGATCTAGGTCGAACTCTTTTCGCAGTAGATCTAGTGCTGGGTTCTTCTCTCTTAATTTCTCATATTTTTCTTCGGGCGTAAAAGCAAATTTCTTTGTTGCTTCTTCGTTAACGACAATTCGCAATTCGATAAAGTGGTTATTGAGCTTTGATTTCAGGTATTCCATCAGATCATATTGCTCTCTTTCAATCTCTTTCTTCATGGTGTCATTGGGCAACTGAATGCAAATGGTGTGTTGCCCGTTTAACTTTGGAATATCCGAATGTAGGTTAGAGGCCAATATTTTTCGTCCTTCATCGTCAATTTTCTGAACAAATTCGGCCCAATGATGCTGCATCTGCTCTTCTGTAAAAATTGCGTTGGGCAGTTGGCCCTCTTCCGGATCCACATCTTTTTTGTTAAGTTCGTGCTCTTTTTTGGTTTTAAGGCTTGATATGGATAGGGCAGAGACACGGCTTACCGGTTTTGTAATGTCTATTTTTCGTGTGGCGGCTATCTCTTTGAATCCGTGCGGAGGTGTTATTTCAGACGCACTTTCGATGACCGGGGCATCTCTTTCCTCTCTTATTTTTTTCTGGGTTTCCTGTACTGGGGTATGTGTTTCTTTTTCTTTAGAACCGGTATTTTCCGCAACATCGGTTACTACTCTTTTGGATGTGGGGTTATTAGGCCCTGACTTCCTTCCTCTAAAAAAAGAGGCAGGAGCTATAAGGTCTATTGTTCTCTTGGCAAAAGCTAGCGATTCAGGTTTTTTTTTTCTCCATCAAAATCGATGGACGCCATTTTCATTAAAGAAAGCTCAACCAAGAGCCGTTGGTTTTTGCTGGTCCTGTAGTTGAGGTCGCAGTCGTTGGCAATGTTCAAGGCCTGCATTAGAAAAGAACGTGGGGCATTTCTTGACTGCTCTAAATAGCGTTTTTTTGCGCCTTCACCTACTTCTAGGAGGGTTATGGTACTTTCATGTTGGCAGACCAAGAGATCCCTGAAATGCGAAGCGAGCCCAGTGATATAATGATGACCTTCGAACCCAAACGACAATGTTTCGTTGAACAATAGCAATAATTGGGGAATGTTATGTTCAAGAATTAATTCGGTCGTATTGAAATAGGTTTCGTAATCTAGCACATTCAAGTTTTCGGTAACCGCCTTACGGGTAAGTTTTTTTCCGGAAAAACTAACCACCCTATCGAATATGGATAGGGCATCACGCATGGCGCCATCTGCTTTTTGCGCAATGATATGCAAGGCATCTTCTTCCGCCTCTATGCCCTGATTCTCGGCGATGTACTTTAAATACTCTGCCGCATCTTTTACTGTGATCCGCTTAAAATCGAATATCTGACAGCGCGAAAGAATGGTGGGTATGATCTTATGCTTCTCAGTGGTTGCCAAAATAAATATGGCATGCTTTGGCGGTTCTTCCAAGGTCTTCAGAAAGGCGTTGAAGGCGTTTGTCGAAAGCATATGCACCTCATCAATGATATAAACCTTGTATTTACCGACCTGGGGCGGAATACGAACTTGATCGATCAGGTTACGAATATCATCTACCGAGTTGTTCGAAGCGGCATCCAACTCAAAAATATTAAAGGCAAAATCTTCATCATCGCCTTGGGTACCATCATGGTTGATCTGCTTGGCCAGAATACGGGCGCAGGTGGTCTTGCCCACTCCCCGTGGTCCGCAAAATAACAAGGCCTGTGCCAAGTGGTTGTTCTCAATGGCGTTCAGCAGAGTATTGGTAATCGCCTGTTGCCCAACAACATCTTTGAATGTTTGGGGGCGGTACTTTCTTGCTGATACTACAAAAGGCTCCAAAATGCGGTAAAAGTAATGGGTTTATCGGTCATAGGATGCACTGCTTACAATGAAGCTATGACAGGGTACAAAGATAAAGATAGCATTGGTTCATGTTCTGTATTTAGCGATGTAATCATCCTTTTTTATCAACAATTGGGCTAACTTTGCCGATTAGCAGGTCACGCTATCGCGGTTCTTCCCGAAACTTCGGGAGGGAAACGAGGAAAGTCCGGACACCATAGTGCAGCATAGCGGGTAACGCCCGTCATTCATTCGTCATCCGGCGAACGGATAGGACAAGTGCAACAGAAAGTATGTACAGTTCGGCTGTAGTGAAACCAGGTAAACTCTATGCGGTGAAACGTCATGTAAATCGGTGTTTGAGGGCTGCACGCTCGAGCCGAAGGGTAGGCGGTTAGAGCCTTCGGGTAACTGAAGGCCTAGATAAATGATAGCGGTCGGTCTCTTAGGGGCCGAAACAGAATCCGGCTTATGACCTGCTTTTTTTAAATTTCGTTTTGAATATACCTAGATTACATTAAAAATTGGGAGTAGATGCGGCGCTTGTGAAGGTCAAGTTTATTCAGGTGTGTTGCCGACACTATATTTTCGTATGGTCAAAGGTGCTTTTCAAAACTTTTTTCAATGTTCCACACGACCAAAAAAACTAAATGCACTGCCACCATAGGTTCTGATGTTCAAGAATTGGGGTAAATGTGAGAACGTCATCAATTTGGAATGCTCTACAATGAGCTGGCCACCCTCTAGCAGTAAATCTCTACTAAATACCAAATAGGGTATTCTCTCATAATCTTCTTGCGAGACATCATAGGGCGGGTCGGCAAAAATAATATCAGAAGTTAAAGAGGTTTTTTCCAAAAAGGAGAATACATCACTTTTTATGACAGAAATATCCATTTCTAGTTCATCGGAAGTTTTACCTATAAATTGTGCACAACCATGATCCGCATCTACAGCCGTAACTTTAGAGACCCCTCTTGAGGCAAATTCGTAACTGATGTTTCCTGTGCCGGCAAAGAGGTCGAGAACTGCGATCTCATCAAAATAAAAATGATTGTTCAAGATATTGAACAGGCCTTCTTTGGCCATATCGGTGGTTGGTCTAACGGGTAATTTTTTCGGCGCCGTAATGCGTCTTCCTTTATAGGTGCCCGAGATTATGCGCATTAAAGAGAGTTTAGTATGGTGAAGTCGATGGTATCTTTATTGATATCGATAAACGGGTAGGCTGCAGCGGGAGGAATAAAAATGCTAACATTCTTTACATAGGCATACGCCATAGTGTATATCTCATCTCCTTCCTCTATACTGCCGAAAAGCTTCAATTTTGTGTGTTCCGTATCCAATTTCAACTGTTCCAAGGTAAAGAGCAGGTAGTAGATAAAATCTTCTTTGGTGGTAAACTGGAAGCTATTGTAAAATAGTAATTTCTTCTTAGAAATGATGGTAACGTCCATTTGCTGGTCGGCCAGATGCACGTAGCAAATGGGTGCAGCTTCATTAAGGCTGCCGTTCAATAAGGACTCTACCATCACCGTACCGTTGTGTTTGAAGGTAAAGGCGCCAAAATGGTCGTAGATATAATTGTTCACGTTTGCGAACGGTACATAAACGTTCACCATATCAAAGCGCTCTAGAGTGTCATAATCGATATGGTCGGTGGCCAGAATCTTGGTGTTGAATTTTAGATAGTTAGGCATTTCGTTCACATCAAACAATGACATGGGCACTAAACTAAAAAGGTTGTTGCGGTGGAGGACGACGACTTCTGAAAATTTTTTATCACCAAGCGAATGTTTTTCAAAAAGGGTAACAAGGCCTTTTTGCATGCCAAAAGGGGATCGTTCTTTTTCAAAGGTAATCTTGTCCGAATACCGAATTGAATTACTAATGGTGTCCAGAACGCAAAAAGAAAGTCCATTCAAGCTAACCTGAATGGACAGTTTATCATACACGCCGGTTAGGCTATTGCTGTTCTCCTCTTCGATCATAGATAGGTGGCCAGTTTCCACTTGTGCTTACTTGCGTCAACGAACCTACTGTAATGTGAGTACCGTTCACTTCTTCAACACTTACTTGCGCATTTTCTCGCTTTATCAAATCGCTAGGTTGATCACTTAAAATCTCAATTTTCGCCACTTTAGCTTCGAAAACGGGTGCTTTATACCCTCCTTTGTCGATAATTGCGGCGCTCATTTCGAAAGTTTTACCCTCTGCCCCAGGCACGTTCATCATGGTCTTGTAGCGATCATCTTTTTTAAAGAGGGAATCTTTAACAGCAACAAATCCTAAAGTGTCGATAACAACCGTATCAACGGGCATGTCTATATTAAATGACTTGTCAAATCTCAAAAAGGAAGAATCTTTTTGAGTGGTAATGGTATATCTGCCACTGTCGACGAAGCTTACCAAGGTATTGAAATCTTTGGCATATTTTCCATTTACGGTCTTGTAGGCTTCCTGTGAACTTCGAATATCCTTAAGGTTGGCTATAACCTTTGAATAGCGTTCTTGTTTCACTTTGGCAAATTCGATCGGCCCTGTTACGGAAAGATAGATAAGATATGCTAAAACAGCCGAACCTATCCAAAGTGCAATTTGTATTCCAGTCTTCATTATGTCTCGAGTTTATTAAACTTAGTGGTTGCAACAAATTTACATTTTTTTTTGAATGCGAAAAGTTTTTGGCCTAAAAATCCTGTTTATCTTTGATGGTCTATGGTATCGCTCACGGATAGTGCTTTTTATGAAGTTCTAAAGGATAAATTTCCGCACGAACCAACGCTCAAACAAACGGTTGCGTTGAAAAATTTGGCAAGCTTTATCCTGTCGAATAAAAAGGATGCCATCTTTCTACTGAAGGGATTTGCCGGTACCGGTAAGACAACCCTTGTGGGCACCTTGGTGAACAGCCTATGGAAAACGACCATGAAAGCGGTTTTGATGGCGCCTACGGGAAGGGCGGCAAAGGTCATGTCAAATTATTCGAACACGCAAGCGTTTACCATTCATAGGAAGATATATATCCCTAAAAAGCTGAGTGGTGGTGGGGTGCAGTTCGTACTTGCGCCCAACAAGCACAGAAATACCGTTTTTATTGTAGATGAGGCCTCAATGATACCAGATACGCCGGCAGACTCTAAGTTATTTGATAATGGGGCCTTGTTGGACGACCTTTTGCAGTTCATCTATTCTGGGCATAATTGTAAGATCATTTTGATCGGTGACACCGCGCAACTACCACCGGTAAAGTTGAATTTGAGTCCCGCACTCGACCCTGACAAGTTGGCCGCCAATTACAATAAAGAGGTGGTTGTATTAGAACTTGACGAGGTGGTGCGCCAGGCCGAGGACTCGGGTATTCTTGTAAATGCAACGATGCTTCGTGAGCAGCTGCAGGGCGAATTTTACGAGCGATTTCAATTTGATGTGGAGCCATTTAAAGATATTGTCCGCCTCATCGATGGGCATGAAATTCAAGAAGCGATCGATAATTCTTATGCCGAGAATGGGAAGGAGGAGACCACCTTCATCGTGCGTTCTAACAAAAGAGCTAATCTGTACAACGAAAGCATACGCAGCCGTATTCTGTTTTTGGAAAATGAACTAGCGGTAGGGGATTATATGATGGTGGTGAAGAATAACTATTTTTGGCTTGAACCCCAGTCTGAGGCCGGTTTTATAGCCAATGGTGATGTTATTGAAGTTTTAGAGATTTTTTCGATTAAGGAACTTTACACCTTCAAATTCGCAGAGGTAAAGGTGAAAATGGTCGATTATCCGAAGCAGAAACCATTCGAAACGGTGCTTTTGCTCGATACCATTCAATCGGAAACTCCGTCTCTTTCTTATGAAGATGGTAACCGTTTGTACCAAAAAGTAATGGAAGATTATGAGAATGAGACTTCCAAATACAAAAAATTCATGGGCGTTAAGGGCAACAGATACTTTAATGCGCTACAGGTCAAATTCTCTTATGCAATTACCTGTCATAAATCTCAAGGGGGTCAGTGGAACACCGTTTTTGTAGAACAACCATACTTACCCAATGGCATTGACAAAGAATACTTGCGCTGGCTTTATACCGCTGTGACCCGTGCGAAAAAACAGTTGTACCTCATCGGCTTCAAGAACGATTTTTTTCTTGGTACGGAATAAGCTAATTTCGCTTATGAAACCAATTCGTACATCAAAGGCCCTTTACAGGATATCCCTGGCCCTAAAGTGGCAACATTTTTGTAATGTGAAATCATCGGATTCGAAAGTGGATCCGCAACATATCAAATTGATGAATTTTCAAAGCAACCAACAATGACTTCGGAGACCGTAATCAGTATTTTTTTAGGAGTAGGGTTAGCCGCATCGGTCGGTTTTAGGGTATTCTTGCCACTCTTCGCATTAAGTCTAGCCGCCTATTTCGATGTTTGGCAACTCAATGCTAGTTGGCAATGGATAGGAAGCCTGGCGGCTGTTATTACGCTAGGTGTTGCCACCATGGTGGAGATTTTTGCCTACTTTATACCTTGGGTCGATAATATATTGGACAGTTTTGCCGTACCCTTGGCGGCTATTGCCGGTACCGCGGTCATGGTATCGACCGTTGCCAATCTGGATCCCATAATCACCTGGTCACTGGCCATTATAGCCGGCGGGGGCACGGCTACGGCCATTAAAGGTGCTGGGGCAACAGGTAGGCTCGCTTCTACGGCTACTACTGGGGGGGTGGGAAACCCGATCATTGCAGCGGCAGAGACCGGCACCGCGGCGGTGGTCACCACCGCTTCGATATTCGCACCCTTGGTTGCGGCCGTAATGGTTATTATCATATTGTTTATAATTTTTAGGATATACCGAAAACTAAGACCCCGAACAAAAACGTAATTATCTTTTATTTGCACCGAGAAACGATAACAAAATAAGCCAAGTCAAACAGCTGTCTGCAATAAAATGAAAATTATAGCCATGATACCCGCGCGTTATGCGGCATCTAGATTTCCGGCAAAATTGATGCAAGATTTGTCTGGCAAGCCCGTAATTGTTAGAACCTACGAAGCAACGGTAAGTACGGGGCTGTTCGATGATGTCTTTGTGGTTACCGACAGTGCCGTGATCTTTGATATCATTACCCAAATAGGGGGCAAGGCGCTAATGAGCGTGAGGCAGCACGATTGTGGTAGCGATAGAATAGCAGAGGCGGTGTCAGATATGGAGGTCGATATCATCGTGAATGTGCAGGGTGATGAGCCCTTTACCGAACGTGAGAGCCTAGCTGCCGTTTTGAAGGTTTTTCAAGGCGATGTTCGCAAAGAAATCGATTTGGCCTCACTGATGGTGAAGCTATCCGATGAAGCTGAAATTATGAATCCGAATACGGTAAAGGTCATTGTGGACAATCGCAATTTCGCCCTTTATTTTTCGCGTTCACCAATTCCCTATCCGAGGGCGACCGAATTCAAGGCTACCTTTTATAAGCACAAGGGGATCTATGCTTTTCGAAAAAGTGCCTTGATGGATTTTCAACGTTTGCCCATGTTGGCCTTAGAGGCTACAGAGAAAATAGAGGCCATTAGGTACCTTGAGTACGGCAAAAAGATAAAAATGGTTGAAACTAACGTCAGCGGTATAGAAATTGATACACCCGAAGATTTGAAAAGAGCTCAAGCGGCATGGAAGTAGATTTTAGCGAAATTAAGGTCATCGCCTTCGATGCCGATGATACTTTATGGGTCAATGAAACTTACTTTAGAGACACGGAAGAGAAGTTCGCAAGTCTCTTAGAAGGTTTTGAAACCAAGAACAACATAGATCAAGAGCTCTTCAAAATGGAAATTAAGAATTTAGAGCTTTATGGGTACGGTATAAAGGGTTTTATGCTGTCGATGATCGAGTCGGCCTTGGAAATTTCAAATAGTTCCGTTTCACAGGCAACCCTGAGCAAGATTTTGCGTCTAGGTAAAGATATGATAGAACATCCGGTAGAGCTGTTGGAAGGTGTAGTGGAGGTTCTTGAAAAATTAAATGGCAAATATCGCCTGCTGGTTTTGACCAAGGGAGATCTTTTAGACCAGGAAAGGAAAATAGAACGATCAGGTCTCACAAAATATTTTCACCATATTCAGGTGCTAAGTGATAAAAAAGAAGAGAACTATTTGAATTTACTGGAAACCTTAGAAGTAGAGGTAAAAGAGTTCTTAATGATCGGCAACTCGTTGAAATCTGATGTACTGCCCATTGTCAATATAGGAGCCAAAGCGGTGCATGTTCCCTTTCATACCACATGGCAGCATGAAGAAGTGAAAGTTGAGGAAAATCAGTATAAGTATCTAAAAATTAGTAAATTGACAGATATTCTAAAGTACTTGTAAAGTAGGTTATGCAGATAAGAAAGGAAAGTGAAGTAAGAAATCCTGTTATGAACAAGGCGACAAAGTTCAAGAACTTCCCGATGGTACCAAGGGTGGTGTTCGGTAGTGGAAGTTTTGATCAGTTGGGTGAAATTTTAATGCCGCAACGTAGGCATTCTGAAGCCCCTTTTATTTTTTTGGTAGACGATGTTTTTGAGGGAAAAGAATTGTCTAAACGCATCCCCTTGATATTCAACGATGAGATCATCTATATATCGGCCGAAGAAGAACCTAAGACAGATCAGGTAGACGCGCTGGTCAAGAAGATATTGGAAGAGTTTACAGAGCTGCCATCGGGCATCGTAGGTATAGGTGGAGGCACTTTGCTCGACCTTGCAAAGGCGGTTTCCATCGTTTTGACCAATAAAGGTGGTGCGGCAGATTATCAAGGTTGGGATCTGGTCACAAAACCCTCTCTATATCATGTAGGTATACCGACCATAAGCGGCACTGGTGCCGAAGTATCACGCACAACGGTTCTTCTAGGTCCGAAAATGAAGTTGGGTATCAATTCCGACCATACTACTTTCCACCAAGTTATTTTGGACCCTGACCTTACTAAAGGAGTATCAAAGGAGCAGTGGTTTTATACAGGAATGGACTGCTATATCCACTGTATCGAATCATTGAGCGGTACCTATTTGAATGCGTTCAGTGAAAGCTATGGAGAAAAAGCATTGGACCTTTGCAAGCAGGTCTACCTAGATACGTTAGAGGATGCTGACTCAAGAGATAAGTTAATGATGGCCTCATGGCATGGAGGTATGAGCATAGCGTACTCTCAAGTTGGTGTGGCACACGCCATGAGTTATGGTCTTTCGTATCTTTTGGGGGTGAAGCACGGTATTGGAAATTGTATGGTATTTGAACATTTAGAAGAATTCTATCCTGAAGGGGTAGCCTTGTTCCACCAGATGAAAGATAGGCATGGCATTCATATTCCGGCCGGGGTCTGTGCCGACCTCGATGACTGTGATTTCAACACTATGATCACTGTGGCCATGGGCATGGAGCCGCTTTGGGAGAATGCCATTGGTAAAGATTGGCGCAAAGTTATTACCCCCTTGAAATTGCGGTCGATATACGAAAAAATATAGCTGAAAGAAGTACCTTG
>JBHJNU010000080.1:0-12766 GCA_050330515.1 Flavobacteriaceae bacterium
AGCAAGGTTGCCCGAATGGAAGAATCAAAAGATGCCGGGGGAGGCACATTTTATGACCGTGTTTACGACGCCGACCGCCCTGAATTATTTTTCAAGGCCACTGCTCAAAGAGCGGTTCCGCATTTAGGAACGGTTCGAATTCGAAAGGATTCCGGTTGGGATGTTCCTGAACCCGAATTGACACTACTTATAAGTTCTGAAGCTACCATTGAAGGGTTTACCATTGGCAATGACATGAGTTCACGCAGTATTGAAGGCGAGAACCCCCTCTATCTTCCGCAAGCCAAAACTTATGACGGTAGTGCCAGTTTGGGTCCTTGTATTTTTGTCAGTGAAACGGGCATTCCTGAAAATAGCCTTATCTCATTGGCCATTTATAGGGCAGGCCGCCAAGTGTTTACAGGCGAAGTACCCATTTCGAATATGAAGCGAAAGCACCAAGACTTGGTGGATTATCTTTTTAGGGAATGCAGCTTTCCCCTGGGTTGCTTTTTAATGACCGGCACCGGCATCATTCCGCCCGATGAGTTTACCTTGCAGGTAGGTGATGAAGTTCGGATCACAATCGAAAATATTGGCACACTGATAAACTTCGTTGGAAACTGAATGCCTAAAATTATAAAACTTGGTTCGCACGAAGGGCATTGGCCGAATAGGGAACGTGAGCTGTGTTGCCAGTAGTCAAATAGGGTATTCTTCTTTTGATACCATACGGGCTTTTCTAACCCCAATTTTCTTTAACATCCAATCGGGATAATCAGAGGCGTCTTCGGCCTCATAGATCCGCAAATGTTGATCCACTGCTGGCTCTTTAAGCTCATCAGGATGGCAACCCAAAATGATCGCTGCCGTATCTACCCCAGAGTGACTGGCGCCCGCCACCCCGTGAGATAAAATACTGGCGCCGCATAGATAGAGATTTTCAATTTCACTTTTTGCCCTGAAAGAAAACGGTCCTATATGCCTGAGACTTTTTTCAGTACCATAAACATTACCATTTGTAGTGTTGATGTAATATTCGTTGGTAATGGGTGTGCCAAGCTCTTTTTGTATTACGTGGTCACTAATGCCTGGTATGGCCTTTTCCAAGCCTTTGAGCATTTTTTCGGTCAGATCTTTTTTGAATTCAAGGTACGCTTCGCTTCGTTGGCTTTTTTCATTTCTGTATTTTTCGAACGGCTTATAGTCAATGAAGGTAATCACCTCTAAACAGTGGTGTTTTCCATCGAAGCTCGTAGGATCTTTCAATGTCGTACAACTGATGAACATGCCTTCAAAAGCATCACCGGTTGTGATATCCGCTGCCATGGCCTTGTCGTAATAGGTATCTTGGTCGGTGTCGGGCATAAGCCAAATATTACCGGAATCCAATCCCGCTTGACGCACATCCATATCCACGGTTAAAAAAAGCATCAAAGAAGTGCACGAATAAATAGTCTTGTCCAGTTTTTTGAGCATTTTTCGACTTAAGTGTTCTCTCCCCACCAACTGGTTGTACGTGATGCCGACATCGGCATTGGATATGATGCGGTCGGCAAAGAGCTGCTGCCCATTTTCAAGTTCAACCCCGATCGCTTTTTTTATGGTTTTCCCATCCAAGAGAATCCTTTTTACGCCGTTGCTGGTCCAAATTTCACCTTCGTACTTTTTTATACTATTGGTCATGGCCTTTATCAAGGCACCACCACCACCCATCGGATAATAACCGCCTTTAAAGTAGTGCGTCATTAAGGCACAGTGCAAAGGGAAGGCCGCTTTTCTCGGTTGCACGCCATGATCACCAACCTGTATGTTCAAGATGTGTTTCAATAATGGGTCCTTAATATGCCATCCGACCACGCGCCGTAAACTGAAGAGGCCATACTTACCCATATGTCTTGTTCGGTAGGGAATGGTCAATCTATTCCAAAACCCCTTAATATAGGGAATGGAGTATAGTTCGCGACTTACAGTGCGAACAAGGTTTAAATACGTATGGATGTTTTTCTTTTCTTTTGGGAAACGAACGGAAAGCCTATCGACCAGCTCATCAAAGGAGGAAGGAAAATCAAAGCGTTCGCTACCTATCTGCACGTGCTCATAGGCATTTGGGTTCATTCTGAAAAAGACCAGGTCATTGGCAATTTCCAAACCACGATAGAGGTTATTGGTAGCTTCGTCTTGCCCGCAAAGCCCCACATAGTGCACGCCAGGGGTAAACCGATGTCCATTTAAATAGAAACTATGGCACCAGCCGCCAGGTACGTCATGCTTTTCGAGCACCAGCACTTTTTGGCCGGCTCGCGAAAGGCAAATGGCAGCTGCCAGCCCACCGGCACCTGAGCCAATGATGATGGTGTCCCATAAGGCACTATTTTCGGAGTTTTCAGATTTTGATTTCACTTTTCGTAGATAAAAAGAAACGGATTTGCGCTGTGTTATTTTTCCGATGGAAACAAATCATTCCAAAAAATGGTTTTACCTGTTTCGGCAGAACGCTTGGCCGCTTCTAAGATTTGCACAACCAATAGGTTGTTCTCTAACGAGGTAAGGTCATTTGAAGGAAGTTCATACCCATCTTGCACAATTTTTCTGAGCAAAGCGAACGGGTCATCAAGACCAAGCGGCAGAGCATCGGCCTTTTTGGAGAACGAACCATCTTTTTCATTCTCCAAGAGCTGCATATCTGTTCCATTTTTGCAAAATATGTAGCCAGTGGTGCCATAAACCTCCATATCCTTTACATTATGGGGCCAATTCCATGAGGCCTGAATAATGACCTGTGTATTCGGATAGTTTAAAATTATAGAGGCATCATCATCGACTTTTGGATATTTTTCTGGTTTGAACTGCCTTGTCATACAGGTAACCGATTCAGGATGTTCACCCTTTAATAACCAGCTGGTCAGATTTGCCCCGTAGCAGCCAAAGTCGGTGAGGGCACCGGCACCGTTGAGAACGGGATCTGTAAGCCACTCTAAAAATTCGCTGTCGCAACCTATTTCGATAGGCCCGGGGTGACCCGTATGAAAAACGATCCTGCGAAGCTCACCGATCTTATCTTCCTCATGCATCATTTTATAAGCCTCGTGGTTACTTCCGTACCAAGTAGTCTCATAATTAGTAAGCAAGTGTATTTTGTGTTTTTCAGCAAGCGACTTCATTTCCTTGGCATGTTCCCAACTCACGGCCAATGGTTTTTCAACCATAACATGAATGCCCTTTGGGGCACATTTCCGCACGGTTTCAAGGTGCCCAAAGGTGCTATTGAAAGCGGTAACGGCTTCTGGTTTTGTTGCGGCCAGCATCTCATCGATCGTTTCAAAAATCAAGTCTACAGAATAGCCATATTGTTTGGTCAAACGTTCTGCCAAGTCGCGGTTGGCTTCAACAAAACCTACAATTTCTAAGTCCCCAGTTTTCCCTCGACGTAAAATTTGGTGCACGTGTCCGTGATCCATACCTACCACGGCAATTTTGAAGGGTTCTTCCTTTTCTTGGCTCTGTGCGGTTTTCTCGGAATATTGCACCGAAACAAAAGTGGCGATGGAAAGAATAACGAAAGTGAAGATAGTTTTCATCATAAGATTCTACTTAATTATTTCAAAGCCTCCGCAATGGCGGCTTCTACCATTGGTTCCATTACCATATACCCTTCCACTGTTGGGTGTACTTCATCATCGGCATATTTTTTGGGAAGCCCGTTTCGCTCATCTGCCATTGCTGAAAAATAATCGAGATATATATGTCCCTTTTCATCACAATAGTTCTTTATCATCTTGTTTAGTGCGATAATTTTTGGAGCAGGCTCTAAACCTGGTTTCCAAGGATAATCGTAGGCCGGTAGGGTAGAGCAGAGGATGACCTTAATACCATTGGCTTGGGCCATTTCGGCCATACCTTTGATATTGTCAACGATCATATCAAGGGTAGATGGCCCCGTGTTACCCGCAATATCATTGGTGCCTGCCAAAATAACGACCACTTTAGGTTGCAAGTCGATTACATCTTGCCGAAAACGAATAAGCATTTGCGGTGTTGTTTGCCCACTTATTCCTCGATTTATATACGGTTTTCCCTCAAAGAAGCCGGGCCTGTTGTTCAACCATCCAATGGTAATCGAATTTCCCATAAAAACTACGCGATTTTCATCTTCAGCAGGAACCTCGACCTGGGCGTTAGCTTCTTGAAAGCGAGAAAGGTCCGGCCAATCTTGGGCGTTCGACTGAATAATGCCTAAGGAAGATAACAAGGTTGCCAACATAAAATAGTTTAGTTTTTGCATAGAAAACGACTTTAAATAAGAAGTATAAGGTATCAATTTGTTTTTAATTCACGAAATATAAAACCTACAGCCTAAATTGGAGCATCGAGGTCTCGTTTTGAGAGCAAGTGGTCCGGTATTTCTGAATTGTTCGCAACTTTCGTTTTTATGATATTTAGTAAGGCGGACTTGCACTATAGACAAGCATTTCCAACACCAAGACTACTGCTGATTTGGTAGGGCATGCAGTAGCTCCATTCCGGTCGATGACCTTGGTTTAAAACCCGTCCAGTCTTTTTCATTGGAATCTTCTTGAATATCCAAGTACTTGGCATAATCTTCATTCTTCAAAAGAGAACCTAAGAAAGCGGTTACAAAATGCTGGTTCACATTGTTGATTTTTCTTTGGTCCCAGGTTGAATCGGCATAACGGTAATACTCATCTATATGAAGACCTGGAGCTAATGAAGCGGCCGGAGGCGGATTTGGAGCAACATTGTGGCGCGCATTCTTGTAGGTTAAAAGATAGCGGTCGGCATTAATAGCACCTTCAAAAATTGCTTTGATTCCCTTTTCGTAACCGGAAATGTCGTCTTCGCTTCCCGCGATCAAGAGTGTTGGAGTTTTTAACCCTTTCAACCCTTCGGCATCCCAAATGCCGCGTTCCATTCCCCACGGTGCAAAGGCTACGACCGCCTTAACCCTAGGGTCGTTCAATTTTTGATATTCTGGGTTACTGGCCGCAAGTGCATAAATAGCCTTACTTCCCCCTGTCATCCCGCCAAAAAATTGTGTAAGCCCATCTGAATATCCGGCCCCCGCTACATTTAGAACCCCATATCCTCCCATGGAATAACCAATAATAGCCGTATTCTTTGCGTCTGCGACCTTCCAAAATTCGTTTTTGTCGTTTTTTGTCATCGCTTGCATTTGGTCAATGATGAAACGGATATCCTTTGCCCTATTCAGTAGGGTGCTTTGAAACGCGTTAGCATCTTTGAATGTAGAATCGGTATGGTCAATCGCTACAACAACATAGCCTTTTGAGGCCAAATTCTCGGTAAGGTAGGTCATTAGATAACGTGAGCCTACATACCCATGGGAAACAACGATTAACGGATAAGGGCCATCGGCTTTAAGGGGAATGGCATCACGCAATGCCCTTCCCTTAAAGGTAAAGGGAGTTAAAGGTCTTAACGAATCACCACGGGTACCCATGACTTCTTCGTAGGTGACCATTTGTTCTTTAGAAAGGGCTTTGTCGGTTGGGTACCATACCTCAACGGTTAGAGGTCGATCATAAGAAACATCCTGTCCCGCCTTGGAATTTAGAATATCAACTTGGTTTTTATGTACAAAGTTCATAGTTCGAACCCCGATAGAATGGTTTCCCCGCTCAGAAAGATATGGAGCATCAGGAAGGGGGTCACCATACAGAAAATCACCCGTTTGGGCAAAACCAAAAATCGATATAAATGTAATTAGCACAAAGCTTACGATAGAAAGGCAAGATATTTTCATAACTGTTTTTAAGATGAGCCCTAAAATACACAATAAAACCTGTCAACCATCAACTTTTTGCAGTGCTTAGATTCTGATAGGCGAGACGAACGATGTCTTCACCGTATTTACGTTCAAGCCTACGGATCGTAAAATGCGCCGTTGCCATTGATTGAAAGTGGTTCATAAAGGCTAAATTAATGGCACCACCACCGGCCGCGCCCAAAATAGGAATGGCCTGTGCCACAAATTTTTCAGAAACCTGAATACTGAAACGAGTAGCAATTGCCCCGAGTAATTTCACTAATGGATTGCTACTTGCAACCATGGCACCATTGATCGCTTGGCCCATACCATGTTTTACCGCATATGCCGATGCATTTTTCATTGTCGCACTCAATGCGACCCTGGTCGCATAATAGCTGGTATCTAAGCCATCATCATCTTTAGATTTTCCTCCAAGTGCAAGAACTTGTAAACAAGCAAGTTGCGTATCGTAAGATGACAACGCCTCACCTTCGCTTCTTGCAATATCCATTATAGAACGCATCATTAATTTGGTCGTAATCGTCAAATCTGCTGCAAATGCAGCAGCGCCGAAGGTGCCACCTAAAATGCCTGATGAAGTCGCTAAGGCCTTATAGCGACTATTTGATGGCTTTAGGTTCAACTTTCCCGTTTCCATGGTTTTTAAGTTCACCTTTACAACGGTATGCATTACCTTTTGCGAAACGGCGTGCAACCATTTTTGCTGCTTTTCTGGAAGTTTATCAATGCCTGTTTCGAATACATTGCCGAGTTTATTCAAACCCTTCATGGCCCAACTGATGTGCCCCATACTTCGATGGGCGCTTTTTAGACTTTCAAAATCTTCAGAAGACAAGTTTTTCATATTGGCTATGACCTTAACGTTTGACAATGCAACGAACCTATTTTCCTTTAGTAACCGCTTTCAGTATTCCTTTCGAAAAAAATCGACCCTATCATGCATTTTTTTAAGCGAATATAAGCCAATAGACTATGGCAAAAACTACCATAGTGCACATAGCGTAAAGGCCTAGTTCCACCTATGCGGCCCGTTTGGTGTTTCTTCGGATTTCGTGTTTTATTATGGCAAGTTCCTCCGCTGAAATCTCCTTAAATTGCAATGCGGTTTTATCCGATGATTTTAAGTAAAGGCTTTTTAACTCACTGAAGTTTCTTTTTCTAAGTAAAGCACGGTTCGCTTTTACTACCAACATTGGTTGACCACTATATCCTATAATCATCTTTATTTATAGGTATAGTATCTGCTTGGTTTGTTACATCAACTGATCAATTGGTCAATCCATAGACATAAATTAGATGATAGTTAAAGTGGCAATTAGTCCATTTTAAAAGAAAACTATTCCTTCTTGATGTCAGGCTGCGCATTCACATTGAACTCGAAAATATCGTTTCGGGCGTAATGGCCTATAACGTCGAAGTCCAATTTGCTTTTTTGTACTTCTGCTAGATCAATTTCCGAAATCAAGACCCCGGCCTGATCGAACAAGGGACCCTCGATTACCTTACCCATAGGGGAAACGATAATACTGCCTCCCCTGCATAAGTTTTCAGGTTCATCTTTAACTAAATGTTGGTATTTTTCAGGATACATTGATTTGGTAAAGTATTGATTGCAACCCAACACGAAACACCTTCCTTCCAATGCGATATGTTTCATGGTAGCCGTCCATTCATCTCTGGAGTCAGCAGTGGGAGCGATGTAGATTTCTACTCCTTTGCTGTACATGCTCATGCGTGCCTGGGGCATATAATTTTCCCAACATATAAGTCCGCCGAGTTTACCAATTTGGGTTTGAAAGGTAACTAGGGATTCTCCTGCGGCTTCGGCCCAGATAAGACGTTCGGTACCTGTGGGCTTGATTTTTCGGTGTACCCCGAGCAAACCCATGGTGGGCGAAATGTAGAGCATAGAACAATAGAGACTTCCATTGGTGTTTTGCTTTTCAGTTATACCGATCACCAAATAAGTTTTCTTTTCTTTAGCCAGTTTTTCGATACGGGCGAGGTCTTCACTTTCTAGATCGATACTATTTTCGGCTAATTCTGCATAAAGCTGACGCCCTTGGTCGCTTCGGCTGCCAATGGTCGCGCCAAAGTTAAAGCCTCGGGGATAGCCGGGAACAAAAGACTCTGGAAAAACAATGAGCTCACAACCTTCATTGGCATAGGCATTTACCAACCCCTCTATCTTTTGTAGGGTTGCCTCTTTATCGAAGAAAATGGGTGCCTCTTGAACAAGGGCTACTTTTACGGTCATTTAGAATTATTCAAACTCAATATTTAGCCGACCTACCGTTCGCCAAGGTGTTTTTGATAAAATCGCGAATATCGTTGTTGGCTTTTTCAAGATCTTCTTTTCGAAGGTACATCATGTGTCCTGATCGGTATCCCTTAAAATCAAACCGATCCTTCATACGGCCGCTGGGATCTACCTGCCACATTAGATATTTTGCGTTGAAGTAAGTAGTCGCCCCATCGTAATAGCCCGATTGCACCAAGACATTTAGATAGGGGTTCTGCGCCATGGCCTGTCGCAGATTTTCGCGGGTTTCTTCGTCAGAGTTGTCCCAAGGGTGTACGGGTCCGAACATATTGTATTTGATATCTGTCTTGAATTTTAACTCCTCTTGTAAATAATAATTAATCGCAGGGGTAAAGCTGTGCAACCAAGAGGTTAGCTCGGCGCTATAATCCGGTCTCATACCACTTAATTGCCGGTCAATTCCCAAATAGCGTGAATCTAATCTACCGATGGTATACCCACCTTTTTCTTTAAGAAGATTTTTCCAAAAATACGGGGTCGGTACATTAAGGTTCTGATCTAAAATTTCTTTTTTCGAAAGTCCGGAATAATAGGCCATTTTTTCTGCTACGGCGTTTTTTTCGTTTGCTTCGATAAATCCTCCTTTAGCGAGTGCAGGTATCAATGTATTGATGGTATAATCTTCCGCCTCAGGCAGTATCTCTAAAAGGTCTTTTTGCTGAAGGGCGGGCGGTAATGCCTTATGGTGCCACGCGGCAGCTGTATAGTAGGGCAGATTGATAGCCTCCGCCACGGGGCCTGTGTTTCTGATGACCTTATAATCTGCCGGGGAAACAAGAATAACCCCGTTGAGGTACATCCATTGCTGGTTTTGAAGTTCTAATGAGAGCCCCATTACCCTGGGTCCTCCATAGCTTTCACCAACAAGATACTTGGGCGAACTCCATCGATTATTGCGTGTTACAAAAGTATTCAGCCACTCTGCCAAGTATTTGATATCGGCATTGATACCGAAGAATTTCTTGCGGTCCTTTTCTTCGAGTTTTTCCGGAATGGTGCGACTATAACCTGTGTTCGCCGGGTTCACATAAACAATATCGGTAACATCTAAAACCGAGTACGGATTTTCCTTGACCCCATAGGGCTGCACAGGATAGCCCTCGTCATCTATTTTTAAGATTCGTGGCCCCGTGTAGGCCAAATGCATCCAGACCGAACCTGAACCAGGACCGCCATTGAACGAAATCAACAAGGGTCTAGCAGCCCTATCCTTTACGTTGTTTCGGGTATAATAGGTGTAGTGGAGCGAAGCAATTGGTTCTCCCATTTCGTCCCAAACGGGTTGGGTGCCCACTTTTACCGTATAGTTAATTAGTGTCCCATCTATAGTAACACTATGCTGTGTGGTAACCACCGTGTCAATGGGAAGTTTACGTTCTTGGGCATTGAGCATTGCACAGGTTAAGAATAAAAGGGTCATTGGTAACATGGTTCTCTTCATGGTGAACTGGTTTTAGTAGTGGTTTAAAAATAGGGAAATTAGTTGAAAGTTCTAAGCAGTATTCATGATGTTCACAGTGCTGCCTTCCAACTCTTTTGAATGTAGGCCAAAAGTTATTCGCTTGTGGCCCCGCACACCTTGTTATTATCCAAATGAGTTCTAAAACCAGATGCAAACACACATTTTATTACTATTTTTAGGAAAAGTTAATCCCTCTTAAAGCTAATATCAACTATAAGATGCAAAACCTGACCCGAAGAACATTCAATAGAAAACTTACCCAAGGCTTGGCCGGTACGGCTATTTTTGCGGGAATGCCCTTGGCCTGTGCAATGGAGAATGCTCAGGGAAAAAAGAAATTGGGCATTGCGTTGGTTGGTCTGGGAAGCTACAGTAGCGGTCAATTAGCACCCGGATTGATCAATGCCAAGTATTGCTATTTGGCAGGCATTGTTACCGGAACACCGGCAAAGGAAAAGGAGTGGATGGCGAAATACGCGATTCCGAAGGGGAACGTCTACAATTATGAAAATTTTGATGAAATCGCCAATAACGATGCCATTGACATTGTTTACGTGGTGTTGCCGAACAGTATGCACGCTGAATTCTGTATTCGGGCGGCCAAGGCGGGTAAACATGTTATCTGCGAAAAGCCTATGGCCATTTCGGTTGCCGAATGTGATTCCATACTAAAAGCATGTGATACGGCAGGGGTTAAATTGAGTGTAGGCTACCGAATGCAGTCCGATCCCCATACCAATGAGATAAAACGTTTGGTAAAGGAAAAAACTTTTGGCGAGGTACATTATGTTTCTTCAGATGCGGCCTATATATCTAGGGGAAATCCCGATCAGTGGCGTTTGAACTATGCCCTGTCGGGCGGTGGTGCCTTGATGAATATGGGTGTCTATTCTATCCAGAGCAATATTTATGGAACCGGTACAAACCCGATTTCAGTTTCCGCGCAGCAGTTCAGTACAATGCCCGCATATTTTAAGGATACCGATGAGACCATTACGGCCCAAATGCTATTTCCTAATGGGGTAGTGGGGCACATGTTCACTTCCCATAATGCGAATGCAAATAGGTTATTCATCAATTTCCGAAAAGGCTGGGCAGAACTTGATCCGTGTCATAGTTATGGGCCGTTGGTTGGAAGAACTTCGGATGGTAAGGATATTAAATTCCCCCATCAAAGTCAACAAATGCTTCAAATGGACGATTTTGCAAAGCATATCATGACCGGAAGCACCAACGTAGCACCAGGTGAAATGGGCAAACGCGATATGATCATCGTTGAAGCTATTTACCAATCAATTAAAGAAGGGGGTAAAACCATTCCTTTGACTTTGGGCGACATGGGCATTGTTTAGAGGTAATTGGTCAAGTCTCAGGCTCCGATAAGGACATTTTCGGCATTGAGGAAGGGTCGAAAATAGAGTACAGCATTTTTTTAGGAACATTCCCTTTAGAATTAGAAACAGGGACTTTTCCTAGATTGGTTCAAGATCGAATGAATCTTCAAGCATTATCGGAACTCGAATTTATCTTTTTATTTGATTCATATTTAACATTCATTGAGTTGACACAAAAGTTTGTTTAAATACCATACAGCATCCTTAAAGTGAAGACGTACCGGAAATTGCCACGGGGAGAATAGCGTATAAATGTTTAGAATTTTTCAAAAACGCCCAATCCGAAAAGGGCAAAATCATATTTAACGGGATCAATGGCGTCAAATTGACGTAGGCTTTCATCAAGTTCTGATAATGCTTTGGCGTCGTTCTGTTTTCGTTTCAAAAGGTCAAGTTTACGGGCAACGTTGCCTGAATGCACATCTAACGGGCATGATAACAGCGAGGGGCTAATGCTTTTCCAGATTCCAAAATCAACACCTGTTGAATTGTCCCGCACCATCCAACGCAAGAACATATTGATCCGTTTTGCCGCCGAACCTTTGATCGGGTCACTGATATGTTTGGTAGTCCTTTGTTGATGGGGTAACTCGAAAAAGATGTTCTTAAAGCCTGAAATTGCGGTGTGCATTGATCTTGAGGTGATGTTTTTCGCGAATGCCTTTTCCAGACCGCCATGATTTTCATGTACATTTCGTAAACTTTCGATAAAGTAGATCAAGTCAATATCATTAAAAGTTCTGTGCACGTAGCCAGATAACTTATCCAAATCGCGTTTTTGATGGTTTATGATGAAATCGTGGGGTGAATGATCTAACAAGCCCATCATCCTATCTGCATTGTTGATAATGCTTTTCCTATTTCCCCAAGCAATGGTGGCTGTTAAAAAGGCGCTGATTTCTATGTCTTCCTTTTTAGAATAGCGATGGGGTATTTGTATGGGGTCACTGTCTACGAACTTCAGACTGTTGTATTCCAATACCTTCGCATCCAAAAAATCCTTCAGTTCGGTTTTTGTCATCTGACGCAGATTTAGCTTTAGGTGACCGGCTATTGGATAAAGACCGCATTTTTGGTATCGGTTATCTTACCATCTACCATGACCAATTTACGGTCTGCCATATCCGCCAAATGATCATTATGAGTAACAATGACAAAGGTTTGCCCAAATTGGCCCCGTAGTTCGAAAAACAATTGGTGAAGTCGATCGGCACTTTCAGAGTCTAGGTTGCCACTTGGTTCATCGGCGAATATTATAGACGGACTGTTGACAAGGGCTCTTGCCACTGCCACGCGTTGTTGCTCGCCTCCTGAAAGTTCATTGGGCTTGTGGTTGTACCTTTCTTTTAACCCTAGAAAATCTAGGAGTTCCATGGCCCTTTTTTCAGCCTCAAACTTAGGTGTTTTTTTAATGAAAGCGGGAATACATACGTTTTCCAAAGCTGTAAATTCTGGGAGTAATTGATGGAACTGGAAAATAAAGCCAATATGCTCATTTCGGAACTTGGCCAATTCTTTATCTGAAAGCCCTGTTACCTCCATATCGTTGATCACCAGCCTACTATCTTTTTTGTTCGACTGGGTGTCCAAGGTGCCCAAAATCTGTAATAGTGTTGTTTTACCCGCTCCAGAGGCACCAACGATGGAAACAATTTCACCCTTTTTAATATGAAGGTCAACTCCTTTTAAAACTTGGAGCTCGCCATAAAATTTTTGAATATTGGAAGCTTTTATCATCAATGCATTTTTACAGGATGAAAGTAAACATTAGGGTCGAGATTGCAAAATGTGGCAAT
>JBHJNU010000081.1:0-24616 GCA_050330515.1 Flavobacteriaceae bacterium
TGAAAATGAACGTGAGAGGAATACGCTAAATTTTAGCTAGATACAATGTTTCGGTTACCCTATGAAACCAACAAAACGAAACTGCCCATTTTTTGAATGCCTATGGCCTTGCCCAAAAAGCAACGTAATCCTGCAAGTTCATGAATACCGATACAAGTGAGAAGCGACTTTTATCTCTTGATACCTTGAGAGGTTTCGATATGTTCTTCATTTCAGGAGGTGCTACTTTCTTGGTTTTGCTAGAGGGCAAAACCCAATTAGCATGGGTAGACGGCATAGCCAACCAATTGGAACATGTGCCATGGAATGGTTTTGTCTTCTATGACTTTATCTTTCCCCTGTTTCTTTTTATTGCCGGCGTTTCCCTGTCGTTTTCACTAAACAAAGGATTGAAGGTAGGCCTAACAAAATCAGTTCTTTACAGAAAGTATTTTATAAGAATGCTAATCTTGGCTGGATTGGGCATTCTTTATAAAAATAGTGCCGTTCCGTTTTTTGAACCCAGCGAGATACGGTTGGGAAGTGTTCTAGGCAGGATCGGATTTGCCTGTTTTATAACATCCATTTTAGTCCTCAACCTTTCCTCCATCAAACGGGCATACGTCATTGCCGCGGTTTTACTGAGTTATTACATATTGATGTTCATGGTACCCGTGCCAGGTTACGGGGCAGGCGATTTATCTTTCGAAGGCAATTTGGTGGGTTGGTTCGACCGAACTTTTCTTCCGGGCCGGCTGCTGCAGGGCTCCTATGATGAACTCGGACTATTGACTCAATTACCGGCACTTTGCATTACCGTTTTTGGCAGCATTGCGGGCGATATCTTAAGAAATACGCATGACAGCGAGACTAAAAAAACGATCACCCTGCTGGCAATAGGATCGGTAGCCATTGTAATCGGACTTCTATGGAATCTGCATTTCCCCATTAATAAAAGGCTTTGGAGTAGTTCGTTTATTATGTTGACGAGTGGCATTGCGTTCCTATTTTTGGCCATTTTTTTCTGGTTGATCGATGTAAAGGGCTACAGTAAGTGGACCTTCTTTTTCAACGTTGTCGGCCTTAACTCGCTGACCATCTATTTTGCATATCGGTTTATCGATTTCGGGTACACCTCCTAAGCGCTTTTTAGTGGCCTGTACTCCCCTTTACCAGAGCAATGGCACGAAGTTTTCAATGCGCTAGGGGCATTGGCTCTGGTTTGGATTTTTTTATACTTTCTCTACAAAAAAAGAATTTTCCTGAAGATTTAAGGTAAATTAAGTTCTTGCCCAGTGTTAGAACTGACCTGATGTGAACGTTTTGACCTTACAGAAAATAAATATGAATAGATATTTTTTCGTATTTTTAATGAAACCTCCAAAAATCCACTATGATGACTTGGAAAAATTTATTCGACGAAAAAGAATCGGGGCAAACTATTGACCGTATCAATTCATTGACCCCGGAAACAAAAGCCAAATGGGGCAAAATGAACGTAGCACAAATGCTGGCGCATTGCAATATTGCCTATGAATTGGTGTATACCGACAAACACCCCAGGCCAAAAGGGTTTGAAAAATTTATGATCAAACTGTTCGCTAAGAATATAGTTGTTGGTGCCAAGCCCTTTAAAAAAAACAGCCGCACAGCACCTATTTTCCTAATTACCGATGAGAAAGATTTTCAAAGGGAAAAATCAATTTTAGTCGATAATATAGTGAAGACCCAAAAATTGGGCGGAGCGCATTTCAATGGTAAGGAATCACATGCCTTCGGTGCTTTGACCGAAACAGAATGGAACAACCTGTTCTCTAAACATTTGGATCATCATTTACAGCAATTCGGCGTGTAGACGTATGCAAGAATTTGCCATTAAATTTTGAGGTTGAATCTCATTGAATTCATCTTTTGAACTGGTCTCCAGGTTCCTACTATGGTAATTAGGTGACTTTTAATGCATCATCCCATTAAAAAAAGAAGGGTATGACAAAATCAGTCTTTTAAACAAGGCTGCACATAGAAAATACTAAATCCAAGACAAGTTCACTACTTCACCAGATCGAACATACGGGTGTACTTGATAATAAAGCTATTGTTCAACGGGTCACCATCTTGCATATTATAGTTCCAAACCACAAAAAGTCCGGTATTCGCCTGCTGTAGCCAACCAAACCTGACATTTGCCGCCCAGAGCTTGTCCGTAGTGTTATTTTGGATCAGACCTTGAATATATATATTCGGTTGAAATGCATATGACAATCTGGTGCTGATGATATTGGCAGTAAAATTACCAACAGGTAGTTGAAAGTTATTATACTGTAGAATAACATCGGTATTGAACTTATCGCCCAGACGAACACTGCCGGTAACGCTTTCCTGAAAACGTGTTCCGCCGAAAGAGCCACCGATCACCGACCTTATATTGACCGAAAAGGGATTGCTCCTATTGGTGAAGAATACAATCTGCGATTCCGCATGGCGATAGGTACCCGGCTCTATGATGACATTGCGGCCCCGCGAAATATCGAAGGCATTAACGACGCCTTCTGTGGTAAGATTTACCCCGGTATGGAGTTCGGTTCCGCTCTTCCATTCAAAATGGTTGTCTATGTGCAAGAAACCCGTTTCCAGAAAATTATCGAAATTCCAATAACCCCGGTAAGACACATGGGGCCGATATTCCAAAATCTTGGCATCAGGATCTTTAGGCCGTAAATGGTAGAGCACCAAGCCTTCTGGTTTTCGAAAGGCGGAACGCAGCAAAAACCCTACCTCTGGATTGAACCCCTGCCCTACTTCGGTGTACGCCGCCCGTAGTTCCCAATTGTTCCAGTTATAATCAGATTGTAATTTTAGCGAATGTGAGTTTATGGTATCATTAGGGTCAATGGTTTTGGCAAAAAAGCCCGAAAGTCGTGCTTTTCTTCCTAAGCCTAACTTGCCATCTAGGGCAAAAGTTCGATTGAAATCGTCTGATTGTAATCCTTCCTTATTTATAAAGACCGCCCCTAAGGCCGACCTGCCCTTAAATTCATGATTTACCCTTGCTACGGTAAAATTATTCTCCTCAATACCCTTATCCGAAACATCTTCGGTAAACATCGATAATAAGCCCACATTGGTTCGGTTCAACTTTCCGGAAAGTCGCGCACCCCCGATTATGGGAACGATATTGCCATTATCACCGATCCCGATCCGTCTGCTAAAGAAGAGATCCACCTCACCCGGACTACCCACACTGAAAAGGCCCGCGTTTTCCAAGAAGAAGGGCCGTTTCTCAGGAAAAAAGAGGTTGAAACGATCCAAATTCACCTGTTGGTCATCAACCTCTACTTGCGCGAAATCGGTATTATACGTAAGATCCAAGGTCAGACTGGGGGTTATACTATATTTAACGTCTCCCCCAATTTCAGCTGAAAAATTCGCCTTCGAATCGGATGCCGTATAGTCATTATCGACCCTACCCAATACATACGGGATCAACTTCAAATTACCGGGCGACCGAAGCTCCAAACCGGTTAAAACCCCCGCTAATGAAAGTCGGTTCAGGTTAAGTCCGACGGGCATTTCGGCCCAATAAACTATTTCATTGGTCTTTCTTATATTACGCCGGAAATTGATACCCCAATCTTTGCCACTTTGAAAGCGAAGCGTTCTTAGCGGTATGGCGAATTCAGCACTCCAACCATAGTCCCCAACTTGTGTCTGTACCTGCCAAGAACCGTCCCAATTCACATTAAAACCGCCTATGGTGCCTCCCTGTTGGCGATTGGCGTTGAAATTTCCCTGCCCCTCATTATCGACCTGTGCATCATACTCTACCCCTAGGGCGTTAGTGCCGAAGATAAAACCGTTCTGCCCATCTCTATACGTATCCAAAATAAACAAAAAGGCATCGGTATTGTTGAGATCGGCATCCCTTCTTGCGTCGGAGACCACCAAGGCATCAGGTCGTGCATCATAACATACCACTGACAAGTAAAAAGTTTCTGCGGTATAGGCGATACGAATTTCAGTTTTTTCGGTGGCGGGCCTCCCGAAATTGGGTTGAGTCTGGCTCATTTCACTAAATGCGGGAATGGCCTGCCAAACTTCATCCCGTAGCACTTCACCTTCCAGAACAGGACTATCTTGCAGGGCCACCGCATTCGCCGTTGGCCGTGGCTTCAGATCAGAAGTATTGATATCTTCTTGACCTGCAACGGAGAGTACCGAAAATAGCACAAAAAACAATGAGCTGAACTTGGTAGATAGAGACATGCTGGCTGAAGGGTTGGTTACGAATTCTATTTACCGAAAATAAGTTATTTGCAATAATTATTGGCCAAGAAAGCTCATAAAAAAAGCTATTTTTCAATAGCCTTTTAAACGTTATAGTGAACCCATTATTTTTTGAGCCCATGCGCGGCCAAATAATAAAATGCAGGTCTGCTCTTCATTCGGATCCCTCGCATTTTATTGACTTCTGAACGGATAACTTCCATAGTCTGATCATTATCTTCAATACCCCGTTTCTTGGTCGAAAAATTTCTTGTAATAGTATACAAATCAAATTAATAGGTTCTCTAAACCAATCTGGCGTCTTTTGTATTCTCCCTATATTTTAAACTATTTACCTAACTAACATTACTTGGTCGTTACCTGATACACCACATTCGTTCACTTGGATCACCGCAGTGGACTTTAATACCGCCAATTATTCTGCTAAATCAATCATAACTTTGATGTTTTAAGGCCTACAGAAGTAGTTGATCAAGGAGAAAGCCATAAAATTGGTCAATAACCGTGTAAAAAATCATCCCAAAAAAGATGGTATTACTATTATGTATCGTTAAAATTTCCGGATGAAATAAAATAATTTGCCCATACCTATGTGAAATCGCTGTTGTACTGAAAATGGGTAGAAGCAAAGCTTCCTTTTCGTTTCGATTTACCTATTGGTGTGAATTAACGCAGACCGCTTAAGAATGTCCGTATTATTTTTCTATCTTTTGACCCACTAAACAACCCACGTTATGACCGCGTATATTTTTGAATTTATTGGCACCGCAATGCTCATCCTAATCGGAAATGGCATTGTGGCGAACATTGTTTTAAAGGGTACAAAAGGCGCCGACTCTGGTTGGATCGGTATTTCGCTTGCCTGGGGTATTGCCGTTTTCATTGGGGTTTTCATCAGTGCCGATGCCAGTGGTGCACATTTGAACCCTACCGTAACCGTCGGTTTGGCCACCGCAGGAAAATTTGGATGGAACCTTGTACCGGGCTATATCTTGGCGCAAGTTCTTGGTGCCATGCTGGGCAATCTTTTGGTTTGGCTGACCTATAAAAAACAATATGATGCTACAGATGATCAAGGTGCGCTGCTAGCTACATTTTCAACCGGACCGGCAATTCGAAGCCCTTTTTGGAATTTTATCTCTGAGTTGATCGGGGCTTTTGCGCTGGTATTCGGGGTTTTCTTTATCGCTGGAGGTTCAGTGGGAGACGAACCTATCAAACTAGGAGCCCTAGATGCGCTACCAGTAGCTCTTCTAGTGATGGGTATTGGCTTTGGTTTAGGGGGACCCACTGGGTACGCCATTAACCCCGCAAGAGATTTTGGCCCTCGGATCATGCATACCGTTTTGCCCATAAAGGGAAAGGGCAGTAGTGATTGGGGATACGCATGGATTCCCGTTCTTGGGCCATTAGTAGGTGGGGTATTGGCCGCACTGGCCTATATGGCGGTTAGTTCTTTATAACAAAGAAAATCTGTTGAACATGATAAAGTGGAATCTTATCCTCATTTGTATTTTTACCGTCCATATGGTAACATCGCAAGAAATTGTAGAGCTAGCGCATGAAAATGCCACCGGAACTACTTGGGTAGGTGGCGAAAAAACCTATTTCTCCCCAATTTGGCAGACCGAGGTGGTTACCAATGTATCGGTACCGACGATGGAGGTATTTCTTGCAAAGAACCCGAACGGCACCTCGGTAGTCGTAGCTCCTGGCGGCGGGCTATATGCCCTCAGTATTGCAAGCGAGGGCACTGACGTGGCCAAATGGTTAAATGAAAAGGGTATAACGGCCTTCGTTTTGAAATACCGCCTAGTGCCTACTGGTGAAGACGGCGTAAAGGAAATTACCGACGACGGCACCACGAATCCCGCAAGAATCATTGAACGGGTCGCTCCAGTGATCCCTTATTCCATTGCCGACGGACTTTCGGCCATCGCCCACGTTCGCGAAAATGCCGGTACCTATAAGATTGATCCAAAAAAAATTGGCTTTATGGGCTTCTCTGCCGGAGGCGCGGTAACCCTGGGCGTAGGATATAACTACACAATGGCGAACCGCCCTGATTTTCTGGTTCCTGTATATCCTTGGACGGATGCTATGCCGGTTCAGGACGCACCTAACGATGCCCCACCGATGTTGATCGTCTGTGCAACAGATGATCCCTTGGGCCTCGCCAAGGGCAGCATTGAACTTTACTCTTCATGGCTTGCAGCAGGAAAGATCGTTGGCCTGCATATGTATTCTAAGGGCGGTCATGGTTTTGGAATGAAAAAACAAGATCTACCTTCGGATAGTTGGATATCGCGTTTCTATGATTGGTCTATCGCAGAGGGCATTACCGTGCCACTTGTCGAAAAATAAAACACGTGTATAACACCATGGGGAGGCTTTTTGTTTTTATTCTTACCTGCATCGCCTGTAACTTAACAAATGCCCAAGGGCATCTGCGCTTTGCGGATGAAGTAACGGCCATTCAAAAAAAGTATGATACCCTTTGGGATGCTTCAAAAGAAACCATAGTCTTCACAGGCAGTTCGAGCGTTCGTATTTGGAAGGATCTTCAAGAAAGGTTTCCAATGTATCATATAGTGAATTCGGGTTTTGGAGGTTCACAGGCCTCGGATCTATTAGCCTATTCAGAACAACTTATTCTCCATTACAGGCCGAAAAAAGTTTTTATCTATGAAGGGGACAATGATATTGCCGGTGGAAAAAAAACTAGAGAAATAGTGGCACAAACGGATGCGGTCATTTCAAGGATCGTGGCACAAAACCCATCAGCACAAATTGTTCTGATTGCGGCAAAACCAAGCATAGCCCGATGGAACTTGAAAAGTAAGTACAAAAAACTAAACCGAAGTTTTCAAAAATTGGCAAGGCGCGAAGAACAAATACATTTCGCCGATGTTTGGAAACCCATGCTAGACAAAAGAAAGGTAAAACAAGATATTTTTTTAGCAGACGGCCTGCATATGAATGCCAAAGGGTATGAAATTTGGTACCAGGTGCTCAAGCCCTTTCTTGAAGATTTTTAAAAGTAAGGTTTGGTTGTCTTGTTTTTAAAAATGTGTCTTAAATTTACCTGACCAAGGCAACAAAGTAATGCCGTTAACCAGCACCAAATCCGAATTTAATAATTAACGAATCATCCACTAGACAAATGATACGATCCACACTGACAAAAAGCTTCCTAGTATTTCTAACAATCATTGCCTTTACAGCATGTTCCGAACAGAAAAAGAGACGCGTTCTGAACTTTCCTAAAACAGATTTATCGGCCGAGAACTTGATTCCGAAACCTTTAAAAATAATCGCTACCGAAAACGGGTTCGCATTGGATCAATATACAGCAATTTATACCTCACAAAACGCCTCTGGTTTTGAGGAAGTTGGCAAGTTCTTGGCAAAGAAGATAAAAGCCCAGACCGATCTCGACATGCAGGTTAACGTCGCAGAAATTCTTGACTTAAAATCCGTAATCTACATTAATAAGTCCGATAGTTTAACTTTGGACGGCCCGGAAGCCTATGAACTTTATATCACCCAAGATTCCATCATCCTTAATTCAAATACCGCCGAAGGGGCATTTCGAGGTATTCAGACCCTTCAACAGATAATTCCCGAAACAAGCAATGACACGTTGGCGGCCTATAAAGTTTGGACTATCCCCACGGGGAAAATCATTGACAGGCCCCAATTTGAATACCGCAGTTCAATGTTAGACGTGGCACGTCATTTTTTCAGTGTAGACGATGTTAAGAAGTATATTGACCTGCTTGCCTATTACAAATTCAATGTGCTGCATCTGCACTTGACCGACGACCAAGGTTGGCGCATCGAAATCAAATCTTGGCCATTGCTTACGGAAATTGGGGGAAGCACTGAAGTAGGTGGGGAAGCAGGTGGTTTCTACACCCAAGAAGATTACAAAGATATTGTCGCCTATGCGGCAGAACGTTATATGACCATTGTACCAGAGGTTGATATGCCAGGTCATACGAACGCCGCATCGGCCTCCTACCCCATTCTGAACGGTAATGGCATTACGCCAGAACTTTATGAAGGCATTGACGTGGGCAAAAGTACCTTCGACACAAGAAAGGATACCGTTTATGCCTTTATCGACGATGTGGTTCGCGAGATTTCGGCGATAACCCCTGGTCCCTATTTTCATATAGGGGGTGATGAAAGCCATGTGACCCCAAAGGATGATTATATCTATTTCGTAGAGCGGGTTGAAAAAATTGTACAGAAACACGGCAAGAAAATGATCGGATGGGATGAAATCGGGCAGGCCGATATCGATTCCTCTTCCATTTCACAATTTTGGTCAAGCAAGGAAAATGCCATGAGTGCCATAGCGAAGGGTATGAAGGTAATCATGTCTCCCGCCAAGAGAGTCTACCTCGATATGAAGTATGACACGCTTTCAAAGTTCGGGCTTCATTGGGCCGCCTATATACCGGTCGATACTTCCTACGTTTGGAACCCCGAGGAATATGAGGGCATACCTATAGAGCACATCTTGGGCGTTGAAGCACCGCTTTGGTCAGAGACCATCAGTACCATTGAAGAACTGGAATACCTGGCCTTTCCACGCGCTATCGGTGTCTCAGAGCTCGCCTGGACGACCAGGGAAAACCGTGATTGGGAAAATTACAAAGTACGCTTGGCGAACCAGGCACCCTTTTTAGATCGGATGAACGTCAAGTATTACCCATCGCCACTGATTGATTGGAAAAAGAGTAGATTTTCTTATTCAGAAATTGAGAAAGACTAAAACGAAGGCACCGATCCGAATACCGTTAACCTGTTAGGTCAATAAATTAAGGTTGTAGAGGAAATATCGTGATATTTTGTACAATGCGAAGCACGTGCTCTGTGGGTCTATTGGAGGCGCATAGCACCTAAGGCTGTAAGCATAACTTATGTATTTCTGTCGCCGATAGTTTTTAAAACTTGATGTTGACTTTCTTGGACCGCTGTAAATTGTTCTCAACACCTTTCTTTTTTTCATTAACTTTATGGGGTAGGCAACCAACTAAAATCAACGTGTACTATGAGTAACCAAAAATCTAAACCATCTAACAATTCCCGAAGATCATTTCTCAAAAAGGGAGCACTTGCCTCATCCATTTTCATTGTGCCAAGACATGTGCTTGGTGGTGTGGGTTATTTGGCACCCAGTGACCGTTTAAACCTGGCGGCTATCGGTGCGGGAGGAAAAGGAAGCAGTGATATTTTCAATGCCTCAGTGAACGGGCGTGAGAAAGTAGGGGCCCTTTGCGACGTCGATTTTTCAGGTTCGGCAAAAAAATCTATCGAAAATTTCCCCAAGGCAAAATTATACAACGATTACAGGATAATGCTGGATAAGGAAAAGGGCCTTGATGCGGTAACCATCTCGACTCCCGATCATGTCCACGGCCCCGCTGCCGCATATGCAATGGAAAGGGGAATTCACGTGTACGTGCAAAAACCCATGACCCACAATATTCGAGAGGCGCGAATGTTGACCGAAATGGCGCGCGAGAAAAAAATAGTCTCCCAAATGGGCAATCAAGGAGGTTCGAATCCGCTTTTGGGCATGGTGCAAAAATGGATCGATTCTGATGCCATAGGTGCCGTTTCAAAAGTACAGGTGTGGACGAACAGGCCCGTTTGGCCCCAAGGGGGTGCCATGCAGGCACCGGACGACAGTTTAAAACCCAAAGATCTCTATTGGGACCTTTGGCTCGGGCCAGCACCCGCCAGAGCTTACACCCCAAATCTTCACCCCTTTAATTGGAGGGGCTGGTGGGATTATGGTACAGGAGCTCTTGGTGACGTAGGATGCCACTTGATCGACATTCCCTTTAGAACCTTGGGTTTAAAATACCCCACCGATGCAGAATGCAGCGTAGGCTCGGTATTCTCGCAAATGTGGACAGCAGATTATCACCCTGAAGGTTGCCCTGCAGCATCGTTCATTACCTTGCATTTTGCCGCTACCGATAAAACCAAGACCCCTATTGAAATGACCTGGAGTGACGGCGGCATACGACCATCACACCCCGATATCATTCCGGCAGATAGCGATATAGGTGGTAAGGATAGTGCCAACGGGGTGCTGATCATAGGCGAAAAAGGAATTATTTCTACCAACATCAATGATAGTTCGCCCTTAATGCCAAAACTTTACCTCAACGACGGCACTACGGAATTCGGGCCTGAGGTAGAGGAAATGCCCGAACCTGAATATGGTCATCAACGCAAGTGGGTAGATGCCTGTAAAGCTGGTTTCGGTAGCGAAGAGCATTTAGGCCTTACCTCATCTTTCGACTATGCGGGCCCCATGACAGAAACTGTTCTGATGGGCAATCTTGCGATTCGCAGTTACATGCTGCAACGTGAGAACAGTGAGGGCAAAATGGAGTTCTTCGCCCGTAAAAAGCTCTTATGGGATGGTGAGAACACGCGAATTACAAACCTTGAGGAAGCCAATCAGTTCGTAGGCAGAACCTATCGCGAAGGCTTTAAGGTCTAACAACCAACTTTTTGGTGAAATCCCGGATAACCCAATTAGAACATACTGGAAAAACGCGAAGCCATCTGTTGAACCGCAACTGAAATACAACCAGATGGCTTCGCGTTTTTATAGGATGTTCGGTAGAAGCCGTTTAGTAGCCCCTTACCAATACCTTACTTTTTAATGCCCGGAATACCTTCCGGTTTTTTTGTCTGCCAATTGAACTTTTCCACCTTTTTCTCCTCGGGCCAGACCTCATCCAAGGTATCGGCGTGGTGCACCTTACCGTTTTTGATTACGTGTGTAATACTGTTGGTATTTCGCAAGTCGTCTAATGGGTTTTTATCCAGAATAACCATATCTGCCAATTTACCCTCTTCCAAACTTCCTAGGTCACCATCGAGACCTAGAGCCTGTGCCCCGATGATGGTGGCTACTTTCAGCGCATCCATGGTATCCATTCCGGCGCTGGCCACAGACCAAAGTTCCCAATGAAAACCGAGGCCCTGTAGTTGACCATGACTCCCAATTCCTGCAAGACCACCTGCTTCGACCAAATCTTTCATAAACTCGGCATGCTTTTTAAAGATATGTTCCTCGTCCATGAACCATCCTGGTCTTCTTCTACTTTTGCTCGCCAATTCTTCATAGGGGGTAAAATATTGGATTTTTTTATCGCCCCATACATTTTCCGTAGAATAGAAATAGTTCTCTCCCCAAGGCCCCCCATAAGCAACCAATAAGGTCGGTGTTACCGCCATTTTCGATTCGGCAACGGTTTTGACGACATCCTCATAAATGGGGTATATTGGTAAGGCATGTTCATGCCCTGGGTACCCGTCTAACAGCTGGGTCATGTTCAGTTTAAAATCTAGTCCGCCTTCGGTGGTCGGCATTAGTTTTAGTTCTTTACAGGCTTCTATAACCCATTGCCGTTGTTGGCGATTGCCCACCAAATACATCTTAATGGTTTTGGTGTTATAGTAATTACTGTATTGTTTTAGCACTTCTTTGGTTTGATCAAGACTCTCTAACTGATAGCCCCAATAACCTAACCCTGGGCCCGTACTATAGATTCGGGGGCCATCGATCATACCCGCCTCCACCATGTCGGCATAGGTAAGAACATCAGTGGTAGCCGTTTGTGGATCCCGGGTCGTGGTCACACCATAGGCAAGGTTGGCAGCGTATATCCAAACTTGATTTTTATGCATACCCCAAACCGGCCACATATGAGCGTGCACATCCACAAAACCAGGAATAACCGTTTTACCATAGAGATCCATTTCCTTGGTGCCAGACGGCACGGTCAGGCTTCCTGAAGCCCCAACTGCCTTGATGCGATTGTTCTCGATCAAGATATCGCCATTTTCTATGACCCGCTCATCCTTCATGGTAAGAATACGCCCTCCCTTTAAGAGCAAAGTGCCTTTGGGTGTGTATTTTTTATAGGGCACGTTTATTTTAAACTCTTGGGCCTCGAACCTTGGCTCCTTCTTTTTTTCATCGATCTCACCAGTTTTCGTGGAATCTTTTTGAACGGTCGACTTCGTCTTCTCTGCATCGCGTTTCTTAGCGGCGGCCAGACTATCTGCAAATTGTCTCCCTTCGGCAATATCGTAGCTAAAATGACTGGAGCCCAATGACCAATGCACCTTTTTACTATCGGAAGACCAATTGGGGAATTCCCCGCCCATTACCGTCAATTTCATGGCAGGAAAAGCGGCCTCTTCTGCTTTCGCCAATGAAACGGTTGGCGTTTTACCATACTTAGGGATGGTTGCCGAATAAATATCGTTATTGATTTTTGCCAAAACCGATCGGCCATCGGGCGCAATTCGAATTTCATCAGGTTTGGAAGATTTATCATTGTCATCATCTGCCGATTCGGTAGGAAGTACGTTGTGGTCATGGCCTTCAAAGACATCTTGAGAACCATAGGTAACTATACCTTTTAGCTTTAGGTGCTCTTTTTCATCGGTACCGTCCCAGCGAATCGAGATCAGCCCTTTATCAGCGCTGCTCAAATAAATACGGTCGTCAACTTTGGTAAAATGAGGATTAAACCGTTTTTTAGTTTTATCGATAACGTTGATTTTTCCACCTTCAGTGGCTATCCAGACCAAATCTTCATACATTTCTTCAGAAGAGGTTCCTAAAATATCTTGAAAAGTCTGTGTAGTGCTGCGATGAAAAGCAATGCGGTTTTGTTTGTAAGACCATTCAGGATAGGTGTACAAGCCCTTTTCCTGTGTTAGCTGAACCATATTCGGCCTACCCTCAATGTTGATTTTGTATAAATGACCTCCACCCTCTTTCCAAGTGGTAAAAGCTAAGTATTTACCATCGGGTGACCATGAAGGGTGGGCCTCTACAAAATCATTTTTAGTCAACCTGCGCGGGGTTCCATTGGGAAAATCCATAAGGTACAGCCTGTTCAATGCCGTGAATGCGAGTTTTGTACCGTCTGGAGATGGTTTCGCTTCGCGGATCTGCGTCGCCATGACCTCTTCAAGATCTTCGATAGGGTATTTAAAGTTCAATCTGGGTCCCAAATCCAACTGCACATCTACAGCGAAAGGAATCTCGGTGGCCACATTGCCCTCCACCGAAATTGAATATATCTTGCCGCCATAGGAAGCGACAAGGTATTTACTATCAGGTGTAAACGACATGGCCGGCAACACACCCAAGGGAGCGATCGATTCTTGTTCATCTCGCTGCACGGGATAGGCCAACCAACGTTCGTCACCTGATTTCAAGTTGCGAATTACGAGGCCCGTTTCCGCCTCGAACCTGTTTCCATAGACCATGAAGTTACCGTCTGGAGAAAGTGTTGGCGTAAATGCGGATCCATATTTTGAGGTAATCACGGCCATGTCGCCATCTTCCATATCATAAGTGCCTATCTGGTATTGGGGAAGTTGCGCATTGTAATTCCATGAATTTCTCCGCTGCGAAAAATAAAGCAACTTTCCATCAGCGCTAAAGGCGGGGTCTATCAATTTGATTTCCTTAGGCGTATCGACCAATTGACTTCCCGAGCCACCATCTTTATGATAAATATGGGGTTTGATGTTCCGTCTTCCCTTTACACCTACTAGGTATTCGCCATCGGGTGTCCATTCGGCGGAGAAGAAATTGTGTTTTTTCTCCTTGGTGATCTGCTTGTCCTCTTTGGTGGCCAAATCCATCGTCCATATATTGTCAGAACCGCTTTTATCGGAAATATAGACCAATGATTTACCATCTGGACTATACTTAGGATGCACGTCATAGGGCATTCCACTGGTTAATCGAGTAGCCTTGCCACCGGTGATGGGCATGCTGTAGATATCGCCCATCATATCGAAGACAATGGTCTTACCATCGGGACTAACATCTAGCGAGATCCATGTACCCTTATCGGTGGTAAAGGAAATCTTCCGTTCGGGCTCTAAGGGTAGTTCTTTAGTTGCTTTTTTTGTAGAATCTTCGACAATTTGGGCCGAAGCCGGTGTGAAGAAAAGCGCAGTACAAAGTAAAAGTACGCACACTTTGAATTGGTGTCGCATTTATGGATTTTTAAATTAATGAATCGGCTAAATATAATCAATAATTAGCTGCACATGGGAAACAAAAAAAACCTCAACTACGAAGGTTTTTTTGCTTTTAAATAAAGGGCTTTGACTATTCCTCTTCTGAAGAACCCGTTTCCTCCTTTGGAGCACTAGCTTCTTCTTCGGCGGAGAAATCAGTAATACCGTTTTCATGTAAGATGTTATACCAATGTACTACCTTTTTAATATCGCTTGCGTAAACACGGTCTTCGTCATAATTGGGCAGTATCTCAAAGAAATATTCTTCGAGTTCAGCCTTTTCAGCTTTATGGGAAATGGAGGTTTTGCCACCTTTCTCCTTAACTTGAATTTTCAGGAAGACTTCGCGTAGGGGCAATTCTTCTTCTAAGGTATAAATGGCTATTTCAGAAAGCACGCTTACATTACTTCGTAAACCAACGGTTATCTTCTTTCCATCTAACAAAGACTCCGCCACAAATCCACTGCGGGTTTGGGTTACCAATTTAAAAAGTCCGGGTTTACCCCCGATGGATAAAATCTTTTCTAATCTCATGTATATTAAAAATTGTAATTGGCAAATATGAAACAAATCCTTTTAACGGGATCCTATTTAACGCGCTTTTTTAAGTTCTGGAAAACGCATGCGATAATCCACTTTTATATTCCCTTTGGAAATATTGCCCAGACGCCCCTTTATCAAACGTTTTTTAAGCGGAGATAACCTGTCTGTAAACAAGATTCCTTCCACGTGGTCGTATTCATGTTGAATAACACGGGCCAAAAGACCACCATAGGTCTCGGTCTTTTCCATGAAATTCTCATCTACATAGGTGATGGTGATGGTTTCCTTACGTTTTACGTCTTCGCGAACATCGGGTATGCTGAGGCAGCCTTCATTAAAGGCCCATTCTTCGCCGACCTCTTGATCGATGTGCGCATTAATGAAGACCCTTTTAAATCCGTTCAACAACTTTTGTTCGGCCTCCGATAAATCTTCGTCATCAGAAAATGGGGTGGTATCCACAACAAAGAGTCGTATGGGCAGCCCAATTTGAGGGGCCGCAAGACCAACGCCGTTCGCTTGGTACATGGTCTGCCACATATCGGTCATCAATTCTTTCAGCTTAGGGTAGTCTGCGCCGATATCTTCTGCGACCTTTCGCAAAACCGGATCTCCGTAGGCAACAATGGGTAAAATCATCACTTATCTATTTAAATAGGCTTGTAAAATAATGGTGGCACTAATTTCATCAACCAAAGCTTTGTTTTGGCGCTGTTTTTTGTTCAATCCACTATCAATCATAGTCTGCAATGCTATTTTAGAGGTAAACCTTTCATCTTGACGTTCAATCGGAATATCGGGAAAGGTCTTCTTTAGGCGATTCAAAAAGGGCGCTATGAACATTTCCGCTTCAGAGGGCGAATTGTTCATTTGCTTCGGCTCGCCTACAATAAAACGCACCACGTTCTCTTCTGCATGATACTTTTTCAAAAAATCAAGTAGCTCGTGGGTGGCAACGGTGGTCAGACCGGATGCAATTAACTGCAAGGGGTCGGTGACGGCGATACCGGTTCTTTTTCTACCATAATCCAATGCCACTAAACGTCCCAAATCAATTTTTTGGCAAAAATAACCATAATTTGTTATACCTATAAAATTAAGGGAGCTATTCAATATGCAGCACTTATATTTGTGAAAAATTAAAGATTATGATGACCGAATTACGCACAATTATCGAAAAGGCATGGGAAAACCGTGAATTACTGCAAGAGCAGAAGACCCAAGAAGCCATACGTGAAGTAATCGATCTATTAGATGTTGGCAAACTGCGCTGCGCCGAACCTACCGAAAAAGGTTGGCAGATCAATGAATGGGTGAAAAAAGGTGTGGTTCTGTATTTCCCCATTCAAAAAATGGAAACCCTAGAAGCCGGTATTTTTGAATATCACGATAAGATCCCCTTGAAACGAGGCTATGCCGAAAAAGGAATCCGTGTGGTTCCTAACGCGGTGGCACGCCATGGGGCGTTCATTTCAAAAGGAACCATTTTGATGCCCAGTTATGTGAATATCGGGGCCTATGTTGATGAGGGTACCATGGTCGACACCTGGGCCACCGTAGGCAGTTGTGCCCAAATTGGTAAAAATGTGCATTTGAGTGGTGGCGTAGGAATAGGCGGTGTTTTAGAACCCTTACAAGCATCTCCGGTGATCATTGAAGACAATGCCTTTATCGGTTCGCGATGCATCGTAGTGGAAGGGGTGCGGGTTGAAACAGAGGCCGTATTAGGTGCCAATGTGGTTTTGACCGCCTCTACGAAAATCATCGATGTTACCGGTAGTGAACCTGTTGAAATTAAAGGTAGGGTACCTGCGCGGTCCGTTGTTATTCCGGGGAGCTACACGAAGTCATTTCCCGCGGGAGATTTTCAAGTGCCCTGCGCCCTCATTATCGGTACCCGAAAAGAAAGTACCAACAAAAAGACCTCTCTCAACGATGCTTTGCGCGAACATGATGTCGCCGTATAATTTGTAGGAAAATATCAGTCCGGTATATACTTTTTCGCCTTTTTTGCAGTTAAGGTAAAAGACCACGCTATGATAAGTAACCTGCAAAAAATTAGTTATGGTGCTTCCAAGGCAAAAAATATCGGCTCTTGTAATTACTTACAACGAAATCGGTTTTATTGAGAAGTGTATTAAATCGGTTGAATTCGCCGATGAGATTATCGTTGTCGACTCCTACAGTACCGATGGTACCTATGAATATCTAAAGGCTCATCCAAGGGTTAAGGTGATTCAACATCCTTTTAAGAACTATACGGTGCAAAAGGCCTATACCTTGGCCCAAGCCTCTAATGACTGGGTAGTGTTCATCGATGCGGACGAGGTTATCAACGTACCCCTAAAACAAGAAATTATCGCCACCGTGAACGGCCCAGCTAGACATGTGGCGTACTGGTTTAGAAGAAAGTTCATGTTCGAGAAGGAAAGGCTTCGTTTCAGTGGGTGGCAGACCGATAAAAACTACCGTCTTTTTAGAAAGAGCAAAGTACGCTTCTCTGAAAAACGCATTGTACATGAAACCTTGGTCGTTGACGGCACTTCGGGTATCTTGAAAGAAAAGCTTACCCATTACTGCTACAGGAACTTCGAAAATTACAAAGGCAAAATGCTATGCTACGGCAGGCTCAAGGCAAAAGAGGCGGTTCAGATGAACAAACGTTTCAGCTATGCCTTGCTTTTATTAAAACCTAGCTATCGTTTCCTATACAATTATCTGGTTCGTCTGGGTTTCCTTGACGGGCTGAAAGGCGTAAAGGTCTGCTACCTCAACGCGCTTGGCGATTGGGAACGTTATAGGGAGTTAAAACGCCTGGAAAATAGTAATGCCATGCCTTCCATGGGAAGTCTTCAAAGATCAACCCCTTAATAAGTTACATTTTGATCAGATCGCTGCTGGCGTATTTCTGGCCACGATATAGCGGCAATAGCCATTTTTTTTGACGGAATACGTTTTATAGGCCACAAAACTTGGATAACTTAACTGCGGGGAATCCTTATATTTGGTCAATGAAAATATTGGTGATACAGCAAAAAATGATCGGCGATGTGTTGGTCAGCTCCGTACTTTGCGAGCATCTTAAAAATCACATTCCCCTTTGTCAAGTTCATTATTTGGTCAATGACCATACGGTTGCCGTTGTGGCCGAAAATCCGTTTATCGATAAGATCGTGGTATTCAAAAAAGGCTATCGTGATTCCAAAACGGAATTCTATCGCTTTCTAAAGACGGTCTCAAAAGAAAACTATGATGCCGTAATAGATATTTACGGCAAGATCGAGAGCAATCTCGTTACGATCTTCTCTGGATCTAAAACAAAGATCGCCTACCCCAAATGGTATTCCAAAATATTGTTTACCCACACCATTCCGCTACAACCCCGAACAGCCGGAAAAACAGGTATCACGATGGACGACCGACTTGGGCTCTTATCGCCGTTAATTACAGAAAAGCTTGATACGGGAATAAGGCCAAAAATTTACCTTGGCAAAACTGAAATAGAAGAGGCGCGTATTTTTTTGAAGGATCACGAAATAGATGTCTCAACACCCTTGTTCATGATCGGCATTCTAGGCAGTGGAGCACTAAAAACCTACCCGCCCAAGTATATGGCGGATGTAATAAACGAACTCGTCGCCAATTCTTCCGCCACCCTGTTGTTCAACTATATCCCTTCGCAAGAAAAACAGGTTGCTGAAATCTATCAATACTGCACGATGGCCACAAAGCAGCGCATATCGTTAAAGACCTTTGCGCCCTCACTCCGAAAATTCTTGGGGGTACTATACCATTGCGATGCCATAATCGGAAACGAAGGAGGGGCGATTAATATGGCAAAAGCATTGAATGTTCCATCATTTTCAATTTATTCCCCCTGGGTTTCGAAAATGGGTTGGCATACCTATGCCGACCAAAAAAGCATAGCCGTTCATCTCAACGATTTTAAACCGAACTTGTTTCACCAAAAAACGAAGAAAGAAATTAAAGCTAGGGTACACGAGCTCTATGGTGCTTTTGAACCCGATCTTTTTAAGAATGAACTAAATGCTTTTGTGGAGCGTGTACGTCATTAGCACTCAAAATCGTTGCGAACCAAAAGAATCTGGTACCGGTTCATTAACATCTTCCATCCTTTAGCCAACATATAGGCCACCGCCAATTTTCCCTTGCCTCCATTGGGCAAACGACAATCATCAATTAATACAATACTATTTTGATGTAGTTGGCCCTCAATGGCCTTGAATTCATTCAAATGATGTTCTTGACTTTTTGCCTGCACATCAGGATCATCGCTATAATCATAACTATCTAAATAAAGGAAATCGACCGGTTCGTTAAAGTCGCGTAAAAATAGCAGCGAATCTGATTCATAAACCTTCACATGATCCGTCAACCCTTGTTTTTCAACTTCTTGGCGCGCGCAGCGTACAGACTCATCGCTAATATCGACCGAGTGCAAGAATGCTGCGTTCTGTTTTGCCCATTTCCCGAATAAGATGGTCGCCGCCCCGTCGCCCTTTACATTTTGAAGTCCGTACCGAGAGGTACCGGTTTCGATACAAACCTTTGCTTTTGTTCTATCTAAAAGTTCAAGGGTTTTTTTAAAAGTATCCCTTCGTTTTCCAAAGTTATAGGTGAAGGGCATAAACGGATGAAGAGATTTGTACTTCATCAGCTTGATCGATACAAAAGCCAAAACAGCGATGCTTAAAGCTACTACGATAAATTCCATTTTCGATACATTTCAATACGGCTTCGAATATACATATAAATGAGGTTTGCCTGAAAGATGATTAAAATCTATCTTAATTACCGTGAAAAATTTACCGTGCCTGTTTGTCAGTTCGGGCCTGAATACACGTCAAATAGCAAATAAATTAAAACCAAGTTTGTAAATTGCACCAACAAGCGAATTCTGAACAATGAAAATAGGTTTCGATGCCAAACGAATATTCCATAACACCACCGGATTAGGAAATTATGGTAGGGACGTGGTTCGGATGCTTCACGACTATGAGGCCATAGAGGAATTCATTTTGTACAACACCAGGGTACCCAAGACCACCAAATTCAAGCTTCTAGATAAATTTACAATAAAATACCCTCAAGGGTGGTTCTGGAGGAAGTTTCCGTCGTTATGGCGATTAGGCCGTGTTACCTATCAGGCCTATGAAGACGATGTAGACCTCTACCACGGACTTTCTGGCGAGTTGCCACGAGGTCTGAAGAAAAAAGGTATTGCCTCATTGGTCACCATACACGACTTGATATTTTTAAGTCATCCACACTACTATTCGCTATTTGACAGGGTAATTTATACACGAAAGTTCTTGCACGCTGTGCGCAAGGCCGACACGGTCATTGCCATAAGTGAGCAAACCAAAAGAGATGTACTAAAGTATAGCCGTATAGCCGAATCTAAGGTAAAGGTTGTCTACCAGGGCTGTAATGATGCCTATAAGAAGACCTATGGTGCAGATGAAAAAATGATCATCTCTGAAAAATATGGCCTACCCGAAAAATTCATTCTTAACGTTGGCACCTTACAAGAGCGTAAAAATGCCTTGACCATTGTAAAAGCGGTAAAGGATACCGATTACCATTTAGTCATTGTAGGAAATGAAAAAAGATATGCCAAAAGAATTCACCATTATATTTCAAAAAATAACCTGGGCGGGCGTGTAACCTTCTTGACAGGTATTCCCGTAAAGGAATTGGCCATAATCTATCAATTGGCTACCGTATTTTGTTACCCTTCGGTCTGCGAGGGTTTTGGAATTCCGATCATTGAAGCCTTGTACAGCAAGATTCCTGTAATTACCTCTAAAGGAAGCTGTTTTCCAGAGGCCGGCGGACCACAGAGTTTATATATAGAACCCCATGATGTAATTGATCTAAGGAATAAGTTAAACCTGTTGTTCAATGATGAAAAACTCAGGTTATCGATCATCGAAAAAGGTACTGTTTTTGTCCAAAAATTCAATGACTCCCAAGTTTCGAAAAACATTTTCGCCACCTATCAGAATGTTTTGGAGAAAACATCCTATCGAGAACTCGTTCCGTCGGTAAAGCAAAACAAGATTTCGGCCTTGTTGATCACCTTCAATGAAATCACACATATTGATGCCGTAATTAAAAACTTAAGCTTTGCCGATGAGATTATCGTAGTCGATTCATACAGTACAGATGGTACCATTGAGCGTATAAAATCATACCCCCATGTGAAGTTGATTCAACGAGCTTTCAAAAATTACACTGATCAGAAATCTTTCGCACTTGACCAGGCATCATACGACTGGGTACTTTTCAATGATGCGGACGAACGGGTTACGCGTGATCTAAAAAATGAAATATTGGAGGTAGTAAACTCCGACGGCCCCACCGCCGATGCCTACCATTTTTTCAGAACCTTCATGTTTCAAAACCAGGTGCTACGATATAGTGGTTGGCAAAGCGATAAAAACTACCGATTGTTCAAAAAGAGCAAAGTTCATTTTACCGAAGATAGAATAGTACACGAAACCCTTGTGGTAAATGGAGAATCAAGTTCCTTAAAAAACAAACTTATTCATTATTCTTATAAAAATTACCACGACTATAAAAGTAAAATGATTAAGTACGGGCAGATGAAGGCGCAGGAGGAATTGAAAAAAGGAGTTGTTCCGAATTTCTACCACTTTGCTTTAAGGCCGCTATACAAATTCTTGAACCACTACCTTTTAAGATTGGGTATCTTAGATGGAAAAAAAGGGTTGGTAATCTGCTATCTCAACGCCCTTGGCGTTTTTTCTAGGTATCAGGAGCTCAAGAAACTGCGTCGAATGGCTTTATCCAGATGAATTTTATACCCTTGTAACTATCAAGGCAACAATCAAAGTACAAAATCCTTGTCCACCAGTAATATCTGATATGCATTGATGGCTATTCTCCAATTTTTGGTGAGCATGTAGGCTACCAGGAGTTTTCCTTTCCCCCCGTTAGGTAGGTCACAATCATCGATAAGGACTATCGTATTTTTGTGCAACCGGTGTTCGATTGCCTTGAACTCGTCTAAATGGTGCTGTTGGCTTTTTTGCTGTATCTCGGTGTCGGTATCACTATAGTCATAGCTATCGAGATATAGAAGATCGATAGGGCGTTCAAAGCCCCTCAAAAAAGCTACGGAATCAGACAAGTGCAAGGTTACCGTATCTTCCAAACGCTGACGGATCACCTCTTGCCGAGAATGATGAATAGATTCTTCGCTAATATCCACCGAATGAAGTTCTGCCTTGTTCCGCTGCGCCCATTTTCCGAATACGATGGTCGCGGCCCCGTTGCTCTTGGCCCCTTTCAATCCATGTCTTGAGGTACCCGTCTCTACGATCACCTTGGCGTTGGTCTTTTCTAAAAGTTCTAGAGTTCGTTTAAAGGTATCCCTACGCTTTCTAAAATCATAGCGAAAGGGCATGAACGGGTATAACGACCTATGCTTGATGAACTTGCCCAGAAAAAAGCCAAAAATACCCAAGATTAAAAAGAGAAAAACATAATTCATACGGTTGAACTTTAAGATGGCACCAGCTGTATACTGTACATTTGACACCTATTATCAGAAAACAATTCGGTAAAAATAACAATATGTTCCGTACGATTATGCGAACGCCATGGGTAATATCATTTCCTATGAAGATTGTTCTATATGCTACCAGATATGCTATTTTTGCCTTTTTTTATAATTCCTTTAGACAAACATGTTTACAGAAGAAATAAACAACGCGATCAAGGTACTTTTCGAAGGCGGTTTGATTCTTTATCCTACCGATATGTCATGGGGTATAGGCTGTGATGCCACCAACGACACTGCGGTCGACAAAATACTTTCCCTCAAACGGCCTAAAAATGTAACGGCCTTGACCTGTTTAGTAAGCAATGATGCGATGCTCGAAAGATACATTACCAAGGTACCCGATTTGGCATATGACCTTATTGACCTATCGACCAAGCCCATTACCATTGTCTACGATCAACCAAAGGGCATCGCAAAAAACCTAATCGCCCCTGACAATACGCTGGCCTTTAACGTTGCAACGGACAAATTCTGCCAGTACTTGATCGGCAATTTTAAAAAACCCTTGGTCTTCACCTCGGCCAATTTCCCTGGAGGACCTATACCGAAGAACTTCAAAGAAATCAGTGAGGCAGTTTTAAAAGGAGTGGACTATGTGGTAAATTTGCAGCACGGTTCGGAATATACGGTTCAACCGTCAATGATCAAATTAAGTAATGATGGAACGGTCAAGGTGATACGGGAATAGCCCGTCATTGGCGTAGTCAGCGTTCACAAGTGCCCAATAGATGCTATTTAGAATGATATCGCAAAACCATAAAGAAGCCGTACAGAACCCTATATTCAAAATCGTAACCGACGCAGCGAAAGAACTTGATGTGGAATGCTATGTTATTGGGGGATATGTGAGGGATTACCTTTTGCAAAGAGGAACGCCCAAGGATATTGATATTCTGGCCGTTGGAAGCGGAATAGCCCTGGCAAAAAAAGTAGCTTCGAAATTGACCCCTTGTCCGCAAGTATCGGTTTTTAAAAACTTCGGTACGGCCATGTTGAAGCATAATGGCATCGAATTGGAGTTTGTCGGTGCACGAAAGGAAAGCTACCATCGCGACAGCAGAAAACCGGTTGTGGAAGATGGCACGCTGGCCGATGACCAAAAACGACGTGATTTTACCATTAATGCCCTGGCACTCTCATTGAACGAAAAGGACTTCGGTAGTCTTCTAGACCCTTTCGGCGGTGTTTCCGATTTGGAAAACCGAATTATTCGAACTCCCCTAGAACCCGATATTACCTATTCAGATGATCCCTTGCGCATGATGCGCGCCATTCGTTTTGCGACTCAGCTTGGTTTTACGATTCATCCGGTATCGTTGCAGGCGATAACCGATAATAAATCGCGCATCGAGATCATTTCGAAAGAGCGCATCGTTGAAGAACTACATAAGATCATGGCCAGCAAAAAACCGTCGCTCGGTTTTGCCCTACTTCATAAAACAGCCCTATTGCCCTATATATTGCCCGAATTGGTGGCTTTGCAGGGTATTGAAGAAATCGAGGGCCAAATGCATAAAGACAATTTTTGGCATACCCTAGAGGTGGTCGACAACATCTGTGAAACTACCGATGACCTTTGGTTGCGTTGGGCCGCATTATTGCATGATATCGGTAAGGCGCCCACTAAGAAATTTCACAAAACTAATGGTTGGACTTTTTACGGCCATGAGTTCGTAGGTTCAAAAATGGTCTTTAAATTGTTCAAGCGCCTTAAAATGCCCATGAACGATAAAATGAAATTCGTACAGAAAATGGTCTTGATGAGTTCTAGACCGATCATTCTTTCCGAAGATTTTGCCACCGATTCGGCGATAAGAAGATTGGTTTTCGATGCAGGAGACCATGTCGAAGACCTGATGACCCTATGCGAGGCGGATATCACTACAAAAAATTCAAAAAAACAGAAAAAATACAGGAACAACTTTAAACTGGTTCGCCAAAAGATAAAGGAAGTTGAAGAGCGTGATCACATCCGAAATTTTCAACCTCCTATTTCCGGTGAAGAGATCATGCAGACCTTCAACCTAAAACCTTCAAAAGAAATAGGCATTCTCAAAGAGGCTATAAAAGAGGCTATCTTGGAAGGTGAAATTCCGAACGAATATGAG
>JBHJNU010000082.1:0-21543 GCA_050330515.1 Flavobacteriaceae bacterium
CGAAGAATTAGTTCAAATAGATTGGTGGAATTTACCGGTAGAAGCGATATGGGGCATCGTCTTTGTAGTTGTAGGCACCACTTTTTGCGCCTATTTATTCAACATTTTTGCGTTGACGCAGTTAAACGCTTCAACCGTAAGTGCCTTTGTATACGTGCAACCTTTTATTGGAATCTGTTATGCCGTAATGACCGGTCAAGATAGTTTGACCACACTGAAAATTCTTGCTGCCTGTATGGTTCTCCTAGGGGTCTATCTAGCGACTAAGAAAGCGAAAAAAATTACTGGATAATCTTGCATTTACTGGTGGCGGTTCGCCCGTTCAGCTTGCCTTAAGTAGCGCAGCTGGTAGCCTCTTTGTAGTATTTGATTTATTATGCATGCATAGAATGCCGAAAAATATGCTAGCTTTGAAAAAGTGCTGATCAGTATCCCTTAAAACAAACCTTATTTGTAAGACGCTGTAAAATGGAAGATATGAATGAAAAACCATCCTTTATAAACGAACTTTCCCTACCTGCTATCGCGGCTCCTATGTTTCTGATTTCTGGGCCGAAATTGGTCGTCGAATGTTGTAAAAACGGCATTATCGGTACGTTTCCGGCCTTAAATCAAAGAACAAGCGAAGGTTTTGAAGAATGGCTCGTTGAGATCAAATCGGAACTGAAAAAATTCGAGTCGGAAACAGGAAAAAAAACGGCCCCATTCGGGGTCAACCTGATCGTACATCCTACCAACCCACGATTGGAGGCAGATATTAAATTGTGCATAAAACATAAAGTGCCCATTATTATCACCTCCTTAGGTGCGGTTTCAATGGTGGTAGATGCCATTCATAGTTACGGTGGCTTGGTCTTTCACGACATCGTAAAAAAACGCCATGCCGAAAAAGCGGCGGAAGCAGGCGTAGACGGATTGATTTTGGTAGCCGCCGGGGCCGGAGGCCATGCCGGTACGATCAACCCGATGACCTTGGTTGCAGAAATCAAAAAGTTTTATCATAAAACCATTATCCTATCAGGATGCATAAGCACAGGAAGGGACATTGCCTCCGCCCTTCAAATGGGTGCAGACCTGGCCTACATGGGCACCCGTTTTATCAACACAGCGGAAAGCAGGGCAACCGATGAATACCGTCAAATGATTATCGACGCCGGGGCAAGTGATGTGGTATATACGGCCGCTATCTCAGGAGTACATGCCAACTTTTTAGGGGCCAGTCTAAAGGCTGCAGGCCTTACGGAAGAAGACCTTAAAAAAGATACCAAGATCGATTTCGGAAAAGAATTGGATACCGAGGCGAAGGCTTGGAAAACCATTTGGTCTGCAGGCCAAGGTTCTGCCATGATAGACAATTCCATTCCCATTGCGGAATTGGTCGCCACATTGAAATCTGAGTTCAGGTTAGCAATCGAAGAACAGGCAAAAGTATTAGAAGTGTACCCCAAGTAATCCGCCGATCAAAGTTTCGGGTAAAAAGCTACTTTTTGCAAGTTGATCCAGTATTTAAAATTACCTTGTTTACACCTATTTAGCCATTGCCAACGGACTGCTAATATTATCTGAAGATGCCAATTATTACATCGATCTACGATCCGCCATTGTTATTTAAAAACGGTCATTTTTCAACGATTTATGCAGGAATTATGCGAAAGGTAGCCGGTTTTGTTCAAAAAAGGGAGCGAATCGATTTGCCTGACGGCGATTTTTTAGATTTGGATTGGAGTTTAGCCAATACGCCCTCAAAAAAAGTTGTCATCTTGATTCACGGGTTGGAGGGCAATGCTCAAAGAGCCTATATCACGGGTAGTGCCAAAGCGTTCAATGCAAATGGGTTCGATGCCTGCGCCATCAACCTTAGAACTTGCAGTGGGGTGCCAAATCGCTTGTACCGTTCGTACCATTCGGGTGCCACTGAAGATTTGGAGGCAGTTATTGACCATATCCTTGAACTTAAAAACTATAGTGAACTTTATCTGAAAGGATTTAGCCTTGGTGGTAACATGGCCCTAAAATATCTTGGTGAAAACAGAACGGTACCCAAAGAAATAAAAGCTGCCATAGCAGTTTCAGTACCTTGTAGCCTTCACAGTTCGCTCAAGGAACTGCTCAAGACAAAAAATTTACCCTACGCGAAACGGTTCAAAAAACACCTCGTCGAAAAACTAAGGGAAAAGCAACAATTGTTCCCCGATAACATTTCCGATAAGGATATCAAAAATGTAGTTACCCTTAAAGATTTCGATGATGTATATACCAGCCGTGCCCATGGTTTTAGAGATGCGTTGGATTATTATGACAAATGCAGCTGCAAACAGTTCTTGCCGAACATACAAATACCCAGCCTGATCGTAAACGCCCGGAATGATTCCTTTTTAGGCCCCGAATGTTTTCCGCTTGAAGAGGCGAAAGATAACCCGAACCTATATTTAGAAATGCCCAAATATGGTGGTCATGTCGGATTCTTTGGTCAGAAAAATGTAACCTACACCGAAAAAAGAGCAATAAAGTTCTTGAACGAGATCGTTTAATTTTGGCTAATACGTATCTTAGTTGCAAAAATAAACGGAAGCTGAAAAAGTTCGGCACTTAAATTACGTATCAATGAGAAAAATAGTAGGCCTATTGGCGATGGTGGCAGTAATGACCAGCTGCGGAGAGAAGAAGGAAGAAAAAAAGGATGGTTTTGAAATGAACCGGACAAAAACGGAGACCAAAGCGGTAGAAGCGCAGGAAGGTGTTCCGGTCGATTTGAACAACCAAGGAGTAGGGCCATTTAAAGACATTACGTTCGCTGCCGAAGTGAACAAGGATATGGCCACAGCGGGTGAAGCCAAATTCAAGGCTATTTGTACCGCCTGTCATATGGCCGAGCAACGTTTAATCGGACCCGCGTTAAAGGGAGTTTATGAAAGAAGAAGTCCGGCTTGGGTAATGAACATGATCATCAACCCTGATGTCATGCTTCGCGAAGACCCAATTTCAAAAGCTCTTTTAAAAGAATATAATAATGCTATTATGTTGAACCAGAATCTTTCAGAAGAGGATACCAAGGCCGTAGCGGAGTATTTAAGAACGTTATAGGTGATTTGAAATACTATTGAAAAAGTGGTCGTAAGCATCTTGGTTTCGACCACTTTTTTTACGCTTTACAACCATGTGTATTAGTTTTTAGGTTAATCTACTTCAGTTGAAGATGTCAACTTTATATTATCGACCACAACTTTATAGGTAGGGTCTTCTAGAACATTGACATCTATAATTTCAGCAGCATTATTCAATAAGCGGATACAATCTTTACTGAGATGTTTCAGGTGAATTTTCTTTCCAACCTTATGATAACGTTCGGTAATCCTATTCAAAGCTTCTATACCCGACATATCGGCCACCCTACTTTCTTGAAAATCTATGATCACCACATCGGGATCGTTCAGTACGTCGAACTTTTCGGCAAAGGCGGTTGTAGACCCAAAAAACAATGGGCCAAAGATTTCATAGTGTTTTCTTCCTTCTTCATCAATAAATTTTCTGGCGCGAATGCGTTTTGCGTTTTCCCACGAATAGGCCAAAGCAGAAATGATGACCCCTAATAGCACGGCAATTGCTAAATTGTGGGTAATCGCGGTGATCAAGGTTACCAAGACCATTACGATCACATCTGAGTTGGGCATTTTCCGAAATGTTTTAAAGCTTGCCCATTCAAAAGTACCGATTGCCACCATGAACATTAAACCGACCAATGCCGCCATGGGCAAACGCTCAATTAAACTAGATCCGAACATAATAAACACCAATAACATCACGGCCGCGGTAATACCTGAAAGTCTTGCCCTTGCACCCGAAGAGGTATTGATCAAACTCTGCCCGATCATAGCACAGCCGCCCATGCCCGATAAGAATCCTGAGCATATATTCGCAGTGCCTTGGGCCACACATTCTTTATTTCCACTACCCCGCGTATCGGTAATCTCGTCAATAATGTTCAATGTCAAAAGACTTTCGATCAAACCAACACCCGCCACGATCGCCGCATAGGGAAAAAGTATTGTAAAGGTTTGCCACGTTAAAGGAATCTGTGGAATGGATAAAGGAGGAAAACCACCTTTTATGGTTTCTCCCTCGTTCATCGTACCCGCAACGTTCAAAGTGTCGATATCGAAGCCGATGACGATAGCAGAAACCACTAAAATTGCGACCAACGAAGATGGTATCGCTTTCGTTAATTTAGGTAAACCCCAAATAATCAACATTGTAAATAACGTAAGACCGAGCATTATCAAAAAAGGAGTAGTGGACAATAAATTATCAGTTCCTTTTTGATAGAAATTTGGAAACTGGGCCATGAAAATGATGATCGCCAGGCCATTTACAAACCCGAACATTACAGGATGTGGTACAAGACGAATAAATTTACCCAGGCGAAGTACTCCTGCTAAAATTTGCAGAACGCCTGCTAGCATTACCGTTGCAAAGACATAGTTCAGAACAGTTTCAGGTTCGATACCAGGAAAATTACGTTTCAGCTCTAAGATCAATCCAACGAAAATCACCGCTACAGCGCCTGTAGCTCCTGATATCATACCCGGGCGCCCACCCAGAAGAGAAGTGACAAGACATAATATGAATGCTGCGTACAAGCCGGTTAAAGGAGAAAAACCGGGTATCAATGCGAAGGCAATTGCTTCCGGCACTAGTGCAAGGGCAACGGTCAAGCCTGATAAGATTTCGGTCTTATAATCTACTTTTTGTTTGAAATCGAAAAGATTGAGGTATTTCTTCATGCCCTATTTTAAAGGCGCAAAAATAGGGCTTTTAAGTTTACCAGTCTGAAAGCCCTAAAAGCTTGCGCCCCAGTTCCGATAATTGCGCAGCACCGTACTTGGTCTGTTCCCAATTTCTTGGGTCTCCGGGGAAGGCGTAACCTTCAGGAGCGATTCGATTCTTCCAAGAGTTAATACGCCAGTTTCGAAGCTCTTCATTATCCTCTTCGGCGGGCATCATGGAAATGTACTGCGCAATTCGCACTTTATCCTTCGATTTGTTCGGACGAATACCATGAGGTTCGGTACTGTTGAAAATTAATAGATCGCCGGCTTCCATTTTGACCTTTACAATGTTATCTTCCAAGCCAGCGATATCAGGTTGAAAACGGTCTCGGTCCTCAGGCTGGGTCAATTTCCAAGTATCGTAATTGCGATACAACCACGGGATGCATTGAAAGCCCCCCATATTCTCGTCGGTTTGGTCGGCCAAGGCCAAAACCCCCTGAACATTTTGAGGTCGGGTCTCCGGGTCATAATCCCAATGGATGAATCCTTTTTTATCCACTCCCGGTGGCAAGGGAAAATTCAAGTTGGCTCGGTCAATGGTGACCCAAAGTTTCTCCGTACCCCATACATCAACGAAGGCATCATAAACACGCTGCATTTGGCGATTGTTCCATAAGTGTTGATGGTTATAGACCTCGACCATGCCGGTGCCCGTCAATTCTTTCATTTTCATCTCGGCCCTTGGTGGTGCGTACCAAGTTTCCGGGTCGCTTGGATCTTTCTCATCGAACTCCCAAATAAAATCTGCAGTGGCCCTTGCCTGTTCTTTGGGTACCGCACTTTTTATCACGATGTAGCCGTTATGGATCCAAAAATTCCAATCTTCTTCACTTAAAACACGCAGCGGTTTTCCGTTCGAGCGGTCGTTCAATTTGATTTTACTGCTTGTTGCGGTAGATGGATTTCCAGGAATTTCTTCATGTGCCTTGTTGGCCATTTCTAGTTTTGCATTGGTCTGCTTCATGGTTGCAAGCTTTAAAATTAATAGGGTAAAACTAGTGAACTAATTATCGCCATTCCACCTTGATATTGATCAATATTTGAACTATATTAACATTTTATTAAAAATATGGCCAAGTATATGGCAATTATGTCTTAAAAAGTACCATGAAGATACAATTAGAAAGTATTGCCCCCGATTCTAAAAGTCCGTTTCGCCTTTTGCACGACCCTAAATTGAACCATCTTTTTTACTGGCATTTTCATCCTGAATTTGAACTGGTGTACATTGAAGGTGCAAGTGCCACACGCCATGTTGGTGATCATATCTCACAGTATCGAGAAAGTGATCTGGTACTAATTGGTTCGAACATTCCCCATCTTAATTTTGATTACGGAGTTAGCACCTCATATCGCAAAGAAGTATTGCACATCAAGCCCTTCTTTAAAGAGCAGTTCGTATCTCAATTTCCCGAGTTGCGAAGTTTAGAAAGACTGTTGGAACTATCAAAATACGGCCTGGCCTTCAGCGGAAGTACAAAACACGAAATTGGGGGCTTGCTCAAAGAATTGCATCTTCTTGACCCTTTTGAATTCTTTATGCAATGTCTCGCTATTTTAAAAAAACTGGCCTTAAGCAAGGAATTCGAATTATTACATTCAAAGCCTTTCGTAAACCGGTATCGCAAAAAAGAGCAAGACCGCATTCGGAAAATTTATGCGCTGGTAGACGAACGTTACCAAGCAAAAATTACGGTTGAGGAAGTGGCATCATTATGCAACATGACCAAGCCCGCTTTTTGCAGGTATTTCAAAATTGCAACGGGCAATACCTTCATCAGTTTCCTCAATCAATACCGTATCAGCCAAGCCAAACGCTTATTGCTTTTGGGAAAGAATATTAGTGAAACCTGTTATGAATGTGGTTTTGAAAGCCTTTCCTATTTTAATCGTACATTTAAGACCATAACCACAGAGAATCCGTCTTCGTTTAAAAAAAGAAACCAAAACCATATTGGAAATGCAGTTTAAGATAACCAAAAAAAAAGGCGGCACCTTTATAGTGGCGTTGTTCCATTGCCTTATTGCCACTGCCCAAACTACGGTAGGCATAGTCGATAACATGTTTTACATTGACGGCTTACCAACCTATCAAGGAAGGTACTGGAAAGAACATAAAATAGAAGGCCTGCTATTTAATTCGAGAATGGTTCAGGGCATCTTTGATGACCTTAACGAAACCACTCGTGATCGCTTCAAATACCCAGATACAAGAGAATGGAACCCAGAACGAAATACGAACGAATTTGTTCATGCCATGGAAGAGTGGAAAAAACACGGGCTTCTCGCCTTCACCTTAAACCTGCAGGGTGGCAGCCCAATGGGCTATGGCAATGAAGGCTGGATCAACTCCACTTTTGACGAAAAAGGCAATTTACGCCCTGCCTATACCCAAAGGTTAAAGCAAATTCTAGATAAGGCCGACGAACTTAAAATGGTGGTCATTCTTGGCTATTTCTATTTTGGTCAAGACCAACATTTAGAAAATGAGCAAGCGGTACTAAACGCCGTCGACACCATGACAGATTGGTTATTAGATCACCATTATAAAAACATTCTTGTAGAAGTTAATAATGAGTGTGATATTAATTATGACCACGAAATTCTTAAACCACAACGGGTACACGAATTGATTCGGCGCGTTAAGGACAAAAGAAAAGGGGATCACCGGTTACTTGTCGGCACCAGTTATGGAGGTGGAACCATACCCCAGGCAAATGTAGTGGAAGTTTCAGATTTTATTCTACTTCATGGTAACGGGGTCAAGGATCCAAGAAGAATAGAAGAAATGGTTGCGCAGTCGAAAATGGTGGAAGGTTATACCGATCAACCCATTCTATTTAACGAAGACGACCACTTCAATTTCGGGCAAGAAGAGAATAATTTTGTGGCTGCGGTCAAATCCTATGCCTCATGGGGCTATTTCGATTATAGAATGAAGAACGAAGGGTTTGAATCAGGTTTTCAAAGCGTTCCCGTAGATTGGGGGATAAACTCCGAAAGAAAAAAATCATACTTTTCGCTTCTTAAGGAAATTACCGGGTATTGATCTCGTTTGGGGTTCAATGAAAAGAAACGCCTCAAACGTAATGTCCGAGGCGCTTTCCTAACTAAATAACCAACCAAAAAGTTTATTTCATTCTACTTCGTGTCACCTTCATGGTGGGGTTCGAAGTCTTTTCTCTTTTCTTATCACTCGGGTTTTTACCCGATTTCAGGTACTGAGTGAATTCCCTTCCGCCGAACTCATAAATGGTCTTGCTTGACGGATGATACAACTCGATAGTTCTGTCATTAATAACGTAGAGTTCAAAGTAATCATTGCCTAAACCAGCATAGCCCAGTGTTAAAGTTTTGAGCATTTCATCGTTTTCTACATTGTAAACCTGGTAATCTCCTTCAAAATCCCACTGGAGGTTCGAAATTGGGGTGCCAACGGCATCTATCGAAGACCTAAAGAAGCCAGGGTTGAACTGTAAAAAGTTCTCGTTGTCGAAATCGTTCAGCGCCCCTGCCTCACTTGTATAGGTCTTTTCCCAGGCCGTATATTCTTGTAAAAAATAATTGATGTTATCATAAAAAACAAAGTCGTAATCGAAGTTGTTCGATTGGTATCCGTTCAGATAGTATGACGTGTCAGATCGGGGATCATACAGTTCAATGGTATTTCGGTTGACGGCAAAAACATCTAGTAACCAAGGTCCGTCGATGTCGTGGTCAATTTCTACGGTACCACTAAGGGTACTATAATAGCCCACATCGATTCCTAAACCGTTTCCAGTCTTACCGATACCCACAATATTATTATTGGCATAAACCACCCCGTTGGCAAAAGATATGGTAAAAGCCCGTTGTAGAAAGGGCACTTCGCCGTTTCCCTTAGTAGCGTTGATATCTACATACCAAAGATCAAATGATTGCAATACCCGATCCGTATTAAAGGCCGATTCTTCGATGAAATCATCTTGAACAATGGTTTCTACGTAACACGAAGACATAAGCACTCCGATAAGTAGTAGTCCGAAGGGTAGTTTTGTTTTCATAATAATGATATTTAAATTGAAAAAGTATAAAACAATTCTCGTGCCATGTTATGTAATCCCTTAAATATCAGCACCTCGCGTTTTATTCTATATTTGGAGTACTTTTAACGGGTTAAGATTGAGAATGAACAACAAATTAAAATTCGCAGTTTTAGGTGGCGGTAGCTGGGCAACGGCAATTGTAAAAATGCTTTTAGAAAACCAAGAAACTGTAGGCTGGTACATGCGCAGTTCTGAGGCGGTTGAATATATAAAGATCAAAAAGCATAACCCAAATTATTTGACCTCTGTTGAATTCAAACCCGAACAACTGGATCTGTCCGATGATATTAATGTAGCGATATCAAAAGCCGATATTCTTATTTTCGCAATACCCTCTGCCTTCCTAGGGGCCGAACTGCAAAAACTGAACGTTTCATTAATCGATAAAGTCGTATTCTCGGCCATTAAAGGTATCGTACCCGAAACGGGATTGATTGTCGGCGAACACTTTCACGAAAAGTATGCTATTCCGTTTGAACATATCGGGGTCATCACCGGGCCTTGTCATGCTGAGGAAGTGGCCCTAGAGCGCCTGTCTTATTTGACCATTGCCTCCGCAGATGAAGAAAATGCGAAAAGGGTAGCCGAAAACCTCAGTAGTCACTATATCAAAGCAAAAATATCGGATGATATCATTGGTACAGAATATGCAGCCATGCTCAAAAATATCTACGCCCTAGCAGCCGGTATCTACCATGGCCTAGGTTATGGCGATAATTTTCAAAGCGTACTGATGAGCAATGCCATTCGGGAAATGGAGCGGTATATCAAACGGGTGCACAAAATGAAGCGCAACATCAATGATTCGGCCTATCTTGGCGATTTGCTGGTGACCGGTTACTCTACGTTCAGCCGCAACCGTATGTTCGGCACGATGATCGGTAAGGGCTATACCGTGAAAAGTGCGCAAATGGAAATGAAGATGGTGGCCGAAGGATATTATGCCGCAAAAAGCGCACATGAACAAAAATCGAAATTTGAAAAGAAAGTAAAGACGCCGATTATCGACGCCGTTTACCACGTGCTTTATGAAGGCGCAAATGCCAGGCGGGTTTTTAAAGACCTGACCGATTCGTTAGATTAAGTTTATCCTCAAGCCCTTTCCAAAGAAAAATTGGAGTGTACGTCAAGTTCGCGGTTCAATTCTTCCTTCCAAATGTGTAACTGTGCATCGTCCACTTTGTGGCTATTTTTGAATTCTTCCAGTATGGGTTCCATTAAATTGCGAACGCTATCGATATCAAAATACAATCGTCCGGTTCTGCGAATGAAGAAATCCATCGGGTTTTGCACCATTTCAAAATCGATACCGAACCTCAGCTCTGCAATGGCCATACGTGTATATTTGTCATGGTCTACAACAGCCGAATAAATCTCGAGGATCGTCTCGGTCTGTTTGCCATAATTGGTTACCAAGAACCAGGCATCGTATTCGGTAAAACCATCGGGTTGAATACGGGCAAACACCTCGGCAATATATTTTTTAACATGTTTGGCCTTCTTGAAATCTACGTTGCCACATAAGGCAATTTGATCGGTATGGCACTTTTTGGTCTCAATACCTTCTTCTTCCAATTTTTTGGCGATACGATCTACTACCCGCTCTGCCATTTTGCGGTATCCTGTCAATTTCCCGCCGGCAATACTGATCAAACCGGTATCCGAAGTGAAAATTTCGTCTTTTCGAGAAAGTTCAGAAGCCGATTTTCCTTCCTCATGGATCAAAGGTCTTAATCCGGCCCAAGAAGAAACAATGTCCTTTAATTCCAATTCGATAGCCGGAAACATGTTGTTCACTGCCGATAGTATGTATACGGCGTCGGTAATGTCAGTACGTACATCATCTTTTTCATCATTATAATTGGTGTCGGAAGTACCAACATAGGTCACTTTCCCTCGAGGAATGGCGAACATCATGCGACCATCGGGTACGTCAAAGTAAACGGACTGTTTTACAGGTAATTTCTCATACGGAAAAACCAAATGAACGCCTTTGGTAAGATGTAACCGTTTTCCCTTTCTCGAGTTGTTCACGCTGCGAATTTCATCGACCCATGGTCCGGCAGCACTGATCACATACTTGGTCTTTATGGTAAATTCCTCTCCTGAAACCGTGTCCTTTACCTTAACCCCTGAAATAATCCCGTTGCTGTATTCGAAGTTTTCTACGGAGGCGTAATTCAACGCGATCGCCCCGAACTGCAGGCTGGTCTTTATATTCTCAATGGTCAGGCGGGCATCATCGGTTCGGTATTCAGCATAGTACCCCGCGCCGTTCAATATTTTCTTCGGAAGCAAGGGCTCTAATTTCATAGCCTCTTTTTTCTCCAACATTTTGCGTTTGTCATCGCCCGTTACCTGGGCCAAAATGTCATATACTTTAAGCCCGATAGACGTCAACCATTTGCCATAAGATCCATTCTCGATCAAAGGCAACAACATTTTTTCAGGTAGCACCAAATGCGGTGCCAGCCTATGCACAATAGCGCGTTCCGAGCCCACTTCCTTCACCAGCCAGAAATCGAACTGCTTCAAATAACGGAGCCCCCCATGGATCAATTTGGTAGATTTACTACTTGTGCCAGAAGCAAAGTCGTTCTTTTCCACTAGGGCAACTTTGAGTCCGCGCGAGGCGGCATCCAATACGATCCCGGCCCCGGTGATTCCGCCCCCTATAACAACTAGGTCGTAGGTTTCTTCAGAGAGCCTTTGAATGGTTGCTTTTCTATCTAAATTTGAGAATTTTATGTTTTTCACAGCGACACTTCATTTTTTATTGATCTTCCCATCCTTTACTTCTTTCAACAGCTTTCAACCACTTGTCATACAAACGTTTCCGTTTCACTCGGTCAAAGGTCGGCTTAAAAATTCGGTTCATAGGCCTAGTTTGGTCGATATCTCCCTGTGCCCATAGACCAACTTGAATACCTGCTAAAAAAGCGGCGCCCATGGCGGTAGATTCGATCACTTCAGGGCGATGCACTTCCGTATCGAGAATATCTGCCTGAAACTGTATTAAATAGTTGTTCGCACAGGCACCGCCATCAACGCGAAGATTTTCCAATTGAATACCTGAATCTTCTTCCATGGCCTTTAAAATATCCTTGGTCTGGTATGCCAATGATTCTAAAGTTGCCTTTGCCAAATGGGCTTTGCCGGTATCGCGCGTGAGGCCAAAAATGGCGCCACGGGCGTACATATCCCAATAAGGCGCTCCTAATCCTGCGAATGCCGGCACTACGTACACCGGGTTTTCGCCTTCTATTGATTCGGCCAAGATTTCTGTTTCGGCAGCGTCTTTTATGAGCTCCAAACCATCGCGTAGCCATTGAATGGCAGCGCCCGCAATGAATATGCTTCCTTCAAATGCGTAATTTACCTTTCCGTTCAAGCCATAAGCTATGGTTGTCAACAAGCCGTTTTTACTGAACTGGGGGCTTTCGCCGGTGTTCATGAGCATAAAACATCCTGTTCCGTAGGTATTTTTTGCAGTGCCTTTTTTGAAACATCCTTGGCCGAAAAGCGCTGCCTGTTGATCTCCGGCAATACCCGCTATGGGAATGGTTACACCATCCAGAACGTAATCTCCAAAATGATAGGCCGACGGCTTTACTTCTGGCAACATACTTTTTGGTATCTCCAATTCTGATAGCAACCGATCATCCCACTTTAAATTGACAATATCATATAGTAAAGTTCTTGAGGCATTTGTATAATCAGTTACATGGCTTTTTCGGTTGGTCATGTTCCAAACTAACCAAGTATCGATGGTACCCATAAGCAAATCGCCGTTGACAGCCTTTTTTCTTGCCCCATCTACATTATCTAAAATCCATTTGACCTTGGTGCCAGAAAAATAGGAGTCAATGACCAGGCCCGTGGTTTTCCGAACGTGCTCGGTCAGCCCTTTCTTTTTCATATGCTCGCATATATCCGCGGTGCGTTTATCTTGCCAAACGATAGCATTATAAACAGGTTCACCGGTATGCCTGTTCCAAACCACTGTAGTTTCGCGTTGGTTGGTAATGCCGATACCCATGATATCGACAAGGTTCACCTTTTCTTTTTTTAATAGTTCGCTGAAGACGCCCAACTGGCTCTGCAGGATTTCCATTGGGTCATGCTCTACCCAGCCTGATTTTGGGAAAATCTGTTTGAATTCCTTTTGGGCCATTCCTTGAATTTTCCCATTTTGGTCTACCAACAGAGCACGTGAACTAGTGGTGCCCTGGTCTAATGAAATGATGTATTTGTTTGCCATAACATGTTAACTTGTAAAGACCCTAAATATAAGGTTTAAAGTTACAACTACAAAGCTAATACAACTAGTCGATGGTAATTGTAATGCTAAGCTCAAAGCCCAACCCGTCAACTGCGGTAACGCTATGCTTACCAATATCAGGTACCACCCCGATTTCATGAAAGTCTTTCGTCAGTGCAATAAACCGCTGGTCTAAATACCAATATACCTCGGTCTCGGGTTCGGTATGGGCCAGTTTTAGCACCAGTTCATTCTGCTTTCCCTCAAAATTTTTTGAGAGTGAAATTCGGCTTCCTTCTTTTGGATAAATAAATTCCATCGAAGGAGTGTTCGTGCTGCTACAATCAAGCCTAAAGGGAGGCAAAGGTTGATAAACTGGATGCGACTTCTTGTAGTAATACTCCATAATAGGTGGTAGTACAAACCAAGGTTGGACTATGGCCTCGGACAACTCGATACATGAAGAATTGACCCGGAATTGCCGTTCAGGATCCAAGTGAACTACTTGATGAAACTGGCATGGTTTTACGTAATTTTGTTTGTTGGGAATAGAGCTAGTTTTCTTTGGACACCTATCAGAGGCCAAGTACCCACTTTCGGTACAAACTTCAATTTCAATAAACTCATCTAGGGGTTTTTGAAACCATTTTGACCTAGGTAAAAGGTCGAAAATATCAAATAAAATAGGTGCCGCACTACTCACTCCGGTCAAGCTGGGCCTACCTTCGCCATCGGCATTGCCAACCCAAATACCGACCACATAGTCTGCAGTTAGTCCGATGGCCCACGCGTCTTTATTTCCAAAACTAGTACCGGTTTTCCAAGCGATTTCCTTACTGCTATCAAAGAACTCCCATGATTCATTGTCCTCAGGGCGATTGACTTCTTTCATCGCTTCAAAAGTGAGGTAAATACTTGCCGCGTCGAATACCGTCTTTTCGGCCGCCAATTCACCAAAACCGACCATCTGGTCCTTTTGTAAGATCAACTCTGCGAATTCTTGGCTATAATATTCACTCGAAGTCTGGTTAAAATGATTGACCGTTGATGCTAAATTGGCGTAGGTCTTGCACAAATCCCAAAGATTACTTTCCGCACCGCCGAGAATCAAGGTGAGCCCGTAATGCTCAGCTGATCTGTTGAGTCCGCCTAGATCAAAAACATCCAATTGATCCCGAAATTTCTCTAAACCGTACTGCTGTAACAGACGTACCGCAGGAATATTCAAAGAACGGGCCAAAGCACTTTTCGCCTGAACCGCGCCACTATAGTCTTCATTGAAATTCTCAGGTGTGTAGCCAGCGATCTGTGTAGGAATATCGGGCACCAACATCTCGGGCAGTAATTCTCCGGCATCTAACATGGCGGCATAAAGTAAGGGCTTTAATGTGCTTCCCGTACTTCTATTGGCCTGCACCATGTCAACATCTTTTTCGTGTTCCCCATCGGTTTCTGTATTACCGACATAGCTTAAAACATTACGCGTTTTTACATCCAAGACTAACACAGCCGCATTGTGCACTTGGTTTTGACGTAGGCTCAGGTAATGCTTTTGAACGATAGACTTCACATTCCGCTGCAAATTCTCGTCTATGGTGCTTTTAAGCCGTTGGCCCTTGGCGCTTTTTGCGAAATACTGTACCAGATGAGGGGCCATAGAGGGCAGCGCATACGGTTTTCGAGGTAGTTCCTCTAGGAGCGAGAGTTCGTAGGTAGTGCTATCGATGATTTCTTCCGTTAATAACTTTTTGAGCAAACGATTTCGTTTTTCGAGTAACCGCCTTTGGTTTTTTCCAGGATAAATCAAACTTGGCGCATTGGGCAAAACAGCCAAGGTAGCCGATTCGGCCCAAGAAAGCTGATAAGGCTGAAGTCCAAAATATCGCCAAGCCGCGACATCCAAACCAACAACATTACCCCCATAAGGGGCATGGCTGGCATAAAGTTTCAAAATGTTCTCCTTTGATTCGCGAAACTCCAACCTAGTTGCCAGAACCAGTTCAATAGCCTTTTCAAAATAAGAACGACTTCTACCTTTGCGCGATAGGCGTATGACTTGTTGGGTTATTGTGCTTCCGCCTCGAACCGTCTTTCCTGCTGAAATATTTTCTCCGATAGCCTTGAACATCGAAACCGCATTAAAACCAGGATGTCTGTAAAAATAAGCATCTTCAAACTGCAGTAAACATTGTTGAAATTTATGGGGTACACTATCGATAACAGGAAAGCGCCATTGGCCGTCATCGGCTATCATGGCCCCCAGTAAACCGCCTTGATTACTTTCAACAACCGTAGCCGTGGGGCTATTGAACAGTTGTTTGGGAAGGCAGAAATAATAGAGGACAATTAGTATTGCAAGAAGCGTTATTTTCTTGGGATGGGTTCTTAAAAATGAAATGGCCTTTTTCATTTCGTAAAATCATACTCGCGCTCTACCAGACAAATTCGAACCTTGTACCATGAATCCCAATCTTTGATGCCTTTGCGCTGTGCGAAAAGATGGTCTGCATTGGCCTTCCAGTTGGCTACGGCCTCTAAACTATCCCAATAACTTATGGTAATGCCCAGTTTTTCCCTTGCGCTTTCAATGCCCAGATAACCTGGCTGTTCTGTCGCCAGTGCATCCATTTTCGCCGCCATTTCGGCGTAGCCATTGTCACCGTCTGTTCTGGTCGAGGTAAAGATTACCGCGTAGTAGGGCGTTCTGAGATCCATAAGTACAAAAAATATTCATTGCCCCCCACCAGGTCAGGGCTTACTGTATATATTCCTTATCAAGAAAGTATCCGACTATCGCCTCTTTCATCAAGACCGATTGCTCACCGGCTTTAAGTGGCGGAAGTTCTTCCTTAATTGCATAATGGGGCCATCGTTCTTCATCAAAATGAGAAAATTCATAATACCCGTAAGGTTCTAGCAATCTGCAAATGGCTATGTGCATCAGATCTAGCTTATCGTCTTTTTTGTACCGCCGATGGTATTGACCTAATTCTTGTATCCCGATCAAATAGATTATGGCATCGAGTTCTAGTACGTCACCTTCGGCAAACTGGGCCGATAAACGTTCTACCAAAACATTCCAACGTTCCTTTAATTGTGTATCTCTTGACATTGACCCTCTAATTGCAATTTTATTGTCTTTCTTTATCTAGAAATTTCCGCTAGTAAATTACAGCGCTTAAAGGTACAAATCAAAGTTCTATATTTGTTCAAACACGATTACTTATGAGCTTCTTGGATATCATAATAGGACTTCTCCTCATTTACGGACTCTGGAAAGGACTTAACAATGGCCTTTTTGTTGAGATTGCCTCCATTGTTGCCTTGATTGCGGGCATTTACGGAGCAATACATTTCTCATATATCGCAGGTGATTACCTATCTCAAAACATGCAATGGAACGAGCGTTATATTAATTTGACCGCATTTGTGGTCACCTTCATAATAATCGTTATCGTTGTAAATATAACCGGCAAATTATTGACCAAAATAGCCAATTTCGCCATGCTGGGCCTCTTGAACAAAATTGCAGGAGCATTATTTGGCGCCTTGAAAGTAGCCATCATTCTTGGGGCGCTTTTAGTTTTCTTCGAACGCGTCAATAGCTCGGCAAACTTGGTAAAGAACGAAGCTATGGAGAATTCGGCTCTTTACGAACCGGTAAAGGAAATCGGGGCATTCGTTTTTAGCGCGGTCTTGAATTCAGATACCCCAAATGAGCCTTAAAGTAATGGTCACCCCCTTAAAGTTAAATTTCCTTTCGCAATAGGCGATATCGGTTAGTTGCCATATACCGGCTTAACTATTTCGCAGTATAGTGCGAGGTTGATACCACCTTGATCCTCGGTAGTTTGAAAACACGATTTTCAGAAAATTTCAAGTTAGATAGCCCAATTATTAGGCAGCACTAGTTCTGTTCGATAACTTGTTATTAAAATTCAAGCTAACCGCCCTGACCATTTTCCAAACTAGTCATAAAGTATAGGTCAAGACCAAAAACCATCAGAAAAATAGCGATTAGAAACAGTATTGTTCGATAAAAAATTTTGTTTCTATTTTCCCATTTGGCGAACTGCGCCAGATAAACTAAAAAAAATCCGGTAGCGCATAATATAAAGCTTAGCGCATATAACCATGGTCTAACTGCCCTCTCCAGTTCGGTTAAATGTCCGTCAGGGAAACCTTTCATACTGGTTTCGAGGTATACATGCGCAGCACACAGTATGGCGATAACAGCCAGGATATATGCTGAAATTGTATGTATACGATTCAATGTCTTCTATGTTTAATTAAAGGTCTCCCGTTTTTGCCTGGTACTTGCGCATGTGCCCTATTGAACAACCTCAACCCATTGCCCAAGTGTTCGAACCACATAATCATGGTCGTACATTGCTTCTGCTTGAATACCGGGCAAATAGTAGCTACCTAGGTAAGAAGCGTTAAGCAGAATTCTAAACTTCTTCGTCTCGTTGCACTTCATATCAAAATAGAAATTGGCACGGTCATCACGAAGATCGGTATAGGTTACCTCATTTTGGGCGAATTCGCCGAAATCGGTGAACCGGGTATTGACTATCTCCCAACCACTGGGGAAGATTTCGGTCAAGGCCATATCTTTCAAGTCGTTCGAACTTGTGTTCGTCAAGGTTACCTCAGCCACAAAATCAGTGCCTTGGGTGATTTTGGAGGGATCCAACCGCGTACCATCCCTTCCTTTGAAGACCATTTGGGCCGAAAGGTTTTTCTGAACGGTTTTTTCTTCACCCACAGGAAGAATTCCGCTGTTCACTACACTTACATAAACAGTGCTGCCCACTTCGTTTTTCAATAGAATACTATTGTTTCCTTCTTTTACCGCGATTACGCTATTCGCCAAGGTTTTTTCTGTGGAGATACGGTCTGTTTTACCGTTGACGGTAATACTTGCCTTCACCCCTTTTCCACCAATCATTTCGGCGAATTTTGCCATAGCCAAAAGACTATATGCTGTGCTCTGGGTGCTCATCCACTGTTTCTCCGCTAGGCGTTTTGCTATGGTTTTTGCTAAATCTTGGGCTTTTGCCATATCCTTGAGCACTACATATGTTTCTAATGCCATGGCCCGATTTCTATCGGAAGAACCGTAGGTATAATCGTAGAACTTATCATTTTCAACGTCCAATTTAGCGCCACTTAAGATTTTTTGCGCAACACTTGCCTGCCCAATCAATCCGTATGCGGCAGCTAATCTGAATTTCGCCTCGTTCGAAATATCATTACTTTCTCGTAAACGGTTCATGCTCGCTACATCGGCATTACCGGAAAGCGCCAAAGTGTAAAGGCGATACGCCTGTGCCAGATCGGAATGATCATTACCGGAACGCCATTGCTTGGCGACATCTTGCTGGTATTTTACCCAGTTTGATTTAAAACCTATGGGCAGCACATACCCTTTCTTTTCCGCTTCTAGCAAGAAATGTCCGGCAAATGTAGTACCCCAGTCATTCGTGTTATTTTGCCCCGCCCAATATGAGAACCCTCCATTAGGCCTTTGAAATCCGCCCAAACGCTTGATACCCCTGTCAATATTCTGCTGGATAGCTTTTTTCTTCGCTGCATCAACATCAAAAATATCGGTTAAGAACAATTGTGGGAAAGCTGCAGAAGTCGTCTGCTCAACACACCCATGTGGGTATTGAACAAGGTATTTCATACGACCGTTGAAATTCATAGGTGGCAAAGTAGAAAATTCAATTTCAGCGGTGTTGGATCCCACTACCCCGAAGGTTTCCAGGGTAATGGTCTGGCTAGCATTGGCTTCTAAAATAATCTCGGTTACCTCAGATGTAACCGGATTCGGGTTAACAACATCTAACGGGATCTCGAAAGAGGCGGTCTCGCCACCACCAGAAGCTTCGACGATCACTTTGCCAATGCCGGTAAAATCGGCCACCGTCAATTGAAAGTAGGCCATTTGCTCATCGGGTTGTGCGAAGGTCAACGATTGCGTCAGGTTACCCTCAACGGTAAAAGCTTTGTCTTGTTTGATCTTCAAGGTTACATTTTTGACCTTTTTTTCCATGGCAAAAACAGTTACCGGTAGCGTTACTTTTTCGCCAGGGGTAATCTTACGTGGTAAGGAAGCCAATATCATTAAAGGTTTTCGCACGGGGGTAGTCTTTTCTGTTTGTCCGTAAGCCTCCTTCTTCGCGTCTCCCGCAATGACCATCGTGCGCACCGACCCCACATATTTCGGAATCTTGATCTGATGTGCTTTTGTTTCACCATCGTTCAGGCTGAACGGACCTAAATGTACCACCATGGGTTCAAATCGGTTCGCTTTTTTATTCTTCGCACCGGCCAATTCACCATCACCACCAATGGCGAATACTTGGTCGATTCTGCCTCCGAAAGCACCAATGACATCGTCATAAACGTCCCAAGTTTTTACCCCTAAGGCTTCTTTTGCGTAGAAGGTAGACCAGGGATCCGGAGTTTGGAAGCGAGTGAGATCCAATAATCCTTCATCGACTATGGCGATGCTATAGGTCATTGCTTTTTTATTCTTTTCACTTATCTTGACCGTAATAGTTTCTTCAGGTCGCAGTACCTCGGGCATTGCAATTTGTGGTTGCAGTTTGGTTGCTTGGTTTTCAACACCAATGCCCGTAACACCGTACATGCGGATAGGAGAAGAATTTTTGGTGTTTGCGTGCGGTTGTAATGAAGCTATATTGATATACACGTTCGGGGTATACAATGCCGATATCGGTAACTTAAATATCGTTTCTCCCTCAACGGTTTCCACCCAGAGAGATTCGAGCACCTCACTGCCGTTTTCGATAGTGACCAAAGCCCTACCGCCAAAAGAACTGGGAAAAGTTACGGTCGCAGTTTCACCAACATTATATGTTTCCTTATCGGTCGAGAACACCAACATGGTAGCTGCCGAGGGATCCCCTTTTCTTGATTTTCCGGCCCAGCCAGGCCAGTCAATATAGATTGTTTTCCCGGTAGCGTGCCCTCCGTTAGGATCTTCTACACGTACTAGATATCTTCCCCAATCTGGATATTTCAGTTCAAAATCAAAACTTGCCTTTCCGCTCGCATCAGTGCTGATCCCCTTATCAAAAATCAGTTCGCGGTATTCGCTACCACTATAAGCTGAAAGATTATCCGCAGAAGTATCCCACCACCATCTCCAATTCACTTTGAAGATACTTACCTTCAAGTTTTTTGTCGCTTTCGGATTTCCTTTTTCATCGACCGACACTACCTCGAACTTGTGTTTCACATCTGTCAAGAGCATCCCTCTGGCCTGATCTCCTTTAGGGGTGTTGAGGCCTATATAGGTACTATAGGGCGAATAGGTTTTGGTAAGCACATCGGTACTGAAATCGCCCCCATTCTCATAAACTTTCGTAATGAATGCGGCGTTCAGCATGCCGGGCGCCTTGCTATTAAGTTGCGGATTGATACTGAAAACCGCCTTACCTTCTTCATCTATCTTGCTGTCGAAAACCACTTGGTCCTCTGCCGAAAAACTACGGGTCGGGTCATCGAAAACATAGCCTGGAAAGTTTTTAAAGGTGGTTGTGGTCGTATTGAACTTTGCCGTTATATCGGCTTTCAAGTTCTTAGCTATGGCCCCGTGCAACCAATTTACTTCCATATCACCTTGAATGGGCTTTGCACCGTTCAAGATTTCGGTAGTGAAGTTGGTCTTAATCTTCAAACGGTTAGGTTTAATGGTCTCTATCTTAAGGGTTTTCGTAAAGCTTGCCCCACCGACGGATACCTTAGCCAACCAGTTACCGGTAGGTGCGTTCTGGTCGGTCTTTATGTTGAAATGAAAGAAATTATTGAGTCCGTTCGTATTGATCTCACGGTGTACTACCTTATTATAGGGATCCAGCAATTCTAGTTTCAAGGGATGCTTTGCCGGTAACGGATTTGCGTTATCGTTCAACATAAAGGAGAGAAAAAGCTCATCGCCCGGCCTCCAAACCCCGCGTTCCCCAAAGATGAAGCCTTTGATTCCCTTTTGCAGAACTGACCCGGAAACATTGAATTTACTGACAGATAGCGCATTGCCATCATTCAGTTTTATATAGTTCTTTTGTCCGTTGCTTTCAGCTACAGCAAAATAGGCCAATTGCCCTGAGTCGAAGATGGCAGTACCTTCGGCATCGGTAACCGTATTACCTAAAGGTTGTTGCTGAAAGTTGAAGAACGTAATTTTTGCACCAGCAATTGGTTTGGTGTTCAACAGATCGTTGACCGCTATAAAATAACTCTTGTTCACCCCCTTTTTTATAGTGACCCCAAGGTCGGTCGCCAAGAGGTTCATCCCTATCTTTTTGTCATAATAGTATGATTTGTCACAAGG
>JBHJNU010000083.1:0-6763 GCA_050330515.1 Flavobacteriaceae bacterium
ATAGCGGCCCAATAGTGAAAAGAACTTTTAAAAAAACGCCCTAAACGCATAAGTATAGCCACCTTTTTAGATCCTGAGCCAAAGCTTAAATTTCTTTTATGTTCGGGATGCAGGTTACAAACCTAATTTTGTCTCCAGCACACTACTTCATCTTTCTTACCCCACGAAAATGGGGTAAAGTCAAGCTCGTATTCAGCAACCCCGGCGTTCAATTTGCCTTTTCTTGTTTGATCTATGAGTTGAACAAAAGCAAGAAAATTTCAAGCTCTCCTTTCGGCTACATATCCAACCACCTCTTGAAACTAGCGGTGCGCTCGCGGGAAACGATTACCTGATCTTCCTCTTTTGGAAGTAACTTGAGCAGCAATCGGCTATTGAAATAGGTGTGTATCTCCATGACCGCTTTTACCGAGACCATGAACTTACGGTTGATGCGAAAAAACTGAACCGGATTCAGAATGTCTTCCAGCTGGTCAATGGTATATTCGATAGGATAGCTCTTTCCATTAGTCTCGAATAGAAAAATCAGGCCTTCGTTCGATTTGAAATAAGCGATATCCTCTACATTGAACGATTTGTACTGGTTGCCCACCTTAACCATAAAACGGTGCTTGTACTCCTTTTGAAAAAGGTTGCGTATCTGTTCCAGCTTTTGCTCGCCCCATATTTCGGTCGCCGTTCCCTGCGTTTTAAGAAATTTCTGCAATGCCGTATGAAGATCGTTCCTATCAATGGGTTTTAAAAGATAATCAAGTCCATTGTACTTGAACCCCCTAATGGCATATTCGTTATAGGCGGTGGTGAAGATAACGGGCGGATGTTCCTTGAGGTGATCAAGAATATCGAAACCGTAGCCATCGTTCAACTGTATGTCAAGAAAAATCAACTGTGGCAGGGTATTTTCATTGAACCAGGTAAGGCCGCTTTCCACAGAGGTCAGTTGCCCCACGATCTCAATTTCGGGCGCCAATTCTGACACCAACTGCGCCAGGCGTTTAGAGGCAATATGTTCGTCTTCTATAATGACCGCTTTCAAATTCTTGCTAATTTATGGTTCGCTTTAGGAGACGGATAGGATCTGACTTTCCAGGGCACTTCTGCCCAACAAGGGCATGGTGACCTTGAAAAGGCCCTCATTACATTCAATGGCAACTTCTTGGTTGGTATAAAAGGCGTACCGCTTTTGAATATTCTTGATTCCCAATTGGGTAGATTCCTCTTCCAATGTTCGCTTCCTATAGGTATTCTCTACCACCAGGGCGATCTTGCCTACCGTATATATCTTGATCTCCATAGGTTTTTCCTTGGAAAAATAATTATGCTTCATCGCATTTTCCACCAGCATCTGCAATGACAAGGTAGGAATTGAAAATTCGGAAGGCTGCACCCCAATGTTCGTATGGATAAAAATTGCGTCGGTATGCCGTACGTTCATCATGAAAATATAGGAATCCAAAAAATTGAGTTCTTTTTCCAAACTTACCAAATCTTCTTCCTTATTATCTAAAATTTAGCGGTAACTACTTGCCAAACGTGCTACAAAATCAGAAGCAAGGTCCCTGTCTTGGTACATCAACGCGGTAAGGGTATTCAGGCTATTGAACAAGAAATGCGGACTGATCTGGCTTTTCAACGATTTGTACTTAGAGGTCATTACCTCTTTTTGAAGTTGGTTCATCTGAAATTCAAGGTCCTTTTTTTGTTTCAGCGAAAAATAAAATTGATTGAAGACCGCAATGCCTAGGCCCAATACAATGGCGCGGATCCAATCGATTCGGAACTGCAAGGCCTTGTTGGCAACAAAAATTTCACAGATATGGTCAAATTCATAGATTCCCAAATAATAAACAAGTGCGGCAAATGGTGACAAGAACGACAGGGTTAAACCTATGGTCTTAATGCTTCCCCTAAGATCAAGGCCCTTATCTTTCTTTACCTGTCTTTTTATGAGCCAGTCATTTACTTCCCAAGTGAGCATGGTCAGCATAAAGGCGGTGCCAAAATAAAAAAAAGAGGTAGGACTAAAGAAGCTTTCCTCCTCCCCATGGTCTAAGGTAAGTTTTACCCCGAAGAATATCAATAGCACCACCAATAGGCGAAAACCGAACTTTTGAAGTGACTTCTTTTTGAACATGCTAAGTTTCATTGCTACCATAAAAATATACAATATGTACTTAAAAAGATACCCAAGAACAATGTAGCGTCATATTTAGGCCTGGATCGTCATCAATATAGGTTGAACCGAAAAACGTAAAAAACCTGGCCCTATAAGCACTTCAACTGCTTTTTTTACGGTTCAATACGGCGTTGCACGGTTGGTCAAAATACGTAGGCTAGCTAGTGGAAAGCAGGCCATCTTTGTGCCAATAAACAAATAGCAACATGAAAAGAACACTCATTTTAATCGTACTCTTTATTTCCTTCGGCACGTATGCCCAGACCGGCACCATTAAAGGTCTGGTTTTGGACAAACAATCTGAAACCCCATTATTAGGGGCATCCATAGAACTTTTGAACACCGAAAACGCCACCGGCGTGGTCACCGATGAAGATGGCCGCTTTGTAATGCAAGATGTCCCCGTTGGCCGGCAGTCCATTCGCGTCAGCTACATAGGCTTTGAAAGTTATTCCCTGCCGAACATAGACGTGACCTCTGGAAAGGATGTTTTTCTGAACATCACCTTAACGGAATCTTTTAACCAATTGGACGAGGTAGTGTTAACAGGTGATACGAACAAGGATACCCCGCGTAACAAAATGGCTAGCGTATCAACACGGCAGTTCGGCCTTGAAGAGGTAACGCGCTTTTCCGGCGGACGCAGTGACGTTGGGCGCCTGGCAGCCAACTTTGCAGGGGTATCCTCACCTGACGATAGCCGTAACGATATTGTGGTGAGGGGCAATTCCCCTACGGGACTGTTATGGCGTCTGGAAGGTATCCCCATTCCGAGCCCCAACCATTTTGGCACCGCAGGTACCACTGGCGGCCCGGTATCTGCACTGAACCCTAATATGTTGCGGAATTCCGATTTCATGACCTCCGCCTTCGCCGCGGAATACGGAAACGCCCTTGGCGGGGTCTTCGATCTTGGGTTTAGGAACGGCAATACCGATGATTACGAGTATACCTTGCAGGCGGGTATCTTTACCGGTTTGGAAGCCATGGCAGAAGGCCCCCTTGGCAAAAAGAAGGGCTCCTTTCTGGTAGCGGGCCGCTACTCCCTGATTGGGCTTTTGGGCTTCGGCGCGGGGGGTACCTCGGCTGTCCCCAATTATAACGATCTATCCTTCAACCTCGACTTTGGAAAAGGCGCCTTGGGAAGGTTGACGCTCTTCGGTATTCTGGGATCCTCAAACATTGATTTCTTGGGCGATGATATCGATGAGAACGATCTATTTGCCGCGGAAGATGAAAATGCCTTTGTAACATCCAATTTTGGGGTGGTGGGGCTAAAACACCAGATCAATATGGGCGAACGTTCATATCTCAGAAGCATCGTTTCTGGTTCCTTCTCCGGCAATAACTTTACCGCGGATCGTTTTATCGATAAGGACACTCCCCAGGAAAGAACCATTCGGTACACCCTGAACGAAGATTCTGAAACCCGGTTAACGCTCTCCACCCTTTTCAATTCTAAACTGAGCAACCGCAGTACCCTGAGAATAGGGGTCTTGGCCGAGAACTTCAACGTGGTCAGCCTGCTGCAAGACCGCGCAGAACAACCAGATCTGAATGGTGACGGTGACCCTGATGTATTCACCTTTCGCGATATAGACGAAAATGTGCTCTTGGTACAGCCCTATGTACAGGGGCAGTTCAGGTTTACCGAAGACCTGACCTTCAACGCCGGGCTACACGCCCAGTACAGCGGCCTGAACGAACAGTTGGTGTTGGAGCCCCGCGCCTCGCTCGGGTACCAATTATCAGCTGACCATAAGGTGACCCTTGGCTATGGTTTGCACCAACAGCAGTTGCCCCTGCCCATCTTGTTGCTCAACGAGGAGGTGGACGGTAACTTGGTACAGACCAATAAAACCCTCGACTTTGTGAGAAGCAACCATTTTGTGTTGGGCTACGATGTAAAGATGGCCCAGAACTGGCGTGGAAAACTAGAGGTCTACTACCAGGCCATAGACAGGGCCGGGGTGGAATCCTTTCCATCAAGTTACTCCACCCTTACAGAAGGGGCCGACTTTGGTTTCAGCAACGACCGGGTGTCACTCGTTAACGAAGGCACCGGCACCAACCAAGGGGTTGAACTTACCTTGGAACGCTTCTTCAACAATGGGTACTATGGCCTGTTCACCAGTTCGTTCTTTCAAAGTAAGTACTCCGGTAGTGACGGCATAGAGCGCAACACCCCCTTCAACAATGAGTACGTGGTAAACCTCTTGGCAGGAAAAGAGTTCAAAGTAGGAAGATCAGGTAGGAACATCCTCTTTCTGGATACCCGTTTAACCTCGGCCGGTGGCCGTTATTTCACCCCGATCGACTTGGAAGCCTCTCGTCAGGCCGGGTTTGAGGTACAACAAGAAAACCTGGCCTTTGTTGAACAATACGACCCCTATTTCCGTTGGGACCTGAAATTCGGAATCAAATTGAACAGTAAGGAGAAAAAACGTTCGCACCAGTTCTATTTGGACCTGCAGAACGTAAGCGCCAATGAAAATGTTTTTGTGCGCCGGTACAACCGTTTGACCAATCAGGTAGACCAGGTAAACCAAATAGGCTTCTTCCCCGATTTTGGGTACCGTTTTCAATTCTAAATAATACAAATCGTATTCACTATGGCACTAACAGCTAAACAGAAGAAAAAACTGAAAGAAACCTATGGCCCATGGGCCCTGATCACCGGGGCCTCATCGGGCATTGGAAAAGAATTGGCGCAGACCCTTGCCGAAGCCGGCCTTAATCTGGTCGTTTGCGCCCGTAGGGAGGATGTCTTAGATGGCCTTGCCGAAAAATGGCGGCATACCTTTCAAGTAGAGGTCATTGTCATGAGCCTTGACCTTTCGCAGATGGCCTCTATAAAAACCATGGTCAATGAGATCGGCGATTTGCCCATTGGCCTGTATATTGCGGCGGCGGGCTTCGGTACCTCAGGAGAATTTATACGTTCCAACGCCGAGGCAGAAACAGGTATGCTACAGGTGAATGCCCTATCGCTCATGCTCTTAACGCATTATTTCGCCCGTAAATTTGCCCAACAGGGCAGCGGTGGAATCATCTTGATGAGTTCTATCGTTGCCTTTCAAGGGGTACCCAACGCCGGCCATTATGCGGCCACCAAGGCCTATGTGCAATCGCTGGCAGAAAGCCTTTACCATGAGCTGAAACCCTATGGCGTTGCCGTGCTCTCCGTTGCCCCAGGGCCGGTGAACAGCGGTTTTGCCAAGACCGCGAACATGGTCATGGGCACTGCCCTGAAACCTGCGGATATTGCCACCCCCATCTTAAGGGCACTCGGTAGAAAGACAACCGTATTTCCGGGAAGACTTTCTAAAATACTATGGTTGGGGCTGCGCACCGTGCCCCGCTGGGGAAAAATACGCATCATGAAAATGGTCATGGGCGGCATGACAAGGCACCAGACATTGGTAAATTAGAAATGGATCACTAATGGTGGCCCTAGCCCCTGGTTTTGGCCCTACCCCCTTGGCCGCCCGCCCAAAAACGATAGTTCAGGCCCGGTTTAAAGACTACCCATCATTTGCTTGTCATTATTGTTTAACTTGTACCTATCAAAGATATTTGGGTTATATGGGTTATTTGATCTATATAGTTTAATATTGGAAGGATATAGATCATATGATCTATATTCCTAAGTTGTACACCATTTTGAGAAAAACATTCTACATATCGATTTTAATTTTAATATTTAGCGGAATTGCTAATGCTCAAATAGCTGGACAATTATTTCAAGACAAATCAGAAATTCCTGGAGTTGAAATCTATTTCAAAAATTCTGATAAAAAAACAGAATCTGATTTTGATGGCTTCTTTAAGTTGCAAATACCAGAAGGCAAAGGAAAAGACGACCTGATTTTAAAAGACCGCGAATTATTTCTTGAAATACGGAATCTGGAATTTGGATTTGCAAAAATGGATTTAGGTAAAATTGAGTTACCGACTTTTAAAAGCATCAGTATTGAGGAATATGAGCAACTTTCGGAACCGGAAAAAGAAAGTTGCTATCCAATAAAACACTATGCTAATTTGTTAGGCTATTTGTACACAAATAAATTAGAGAGTGAATATTTAATCCTGAATTGCAAGAAAAAAATAACGGAATTTGAATATAATCCAAATACTAAAACTGTATCTGTAGATTGGAATTTAATAAAAGAATGTAAATAAGAACGGTGTACAAGCCGTATAAAATAATTGGCTAGTTCTCGCTTACTAACGAATCCCGACGGTTCGGGGCTCGCGGATTTTCTATCTAGTGTTTATTTGCTAAATTAGGAGCTTAAACACGCCACTAATCTCATACATCACCGTTAGGTGCACGTTTAAAAATTATAACACATTAATTAATCCCATATTTAACCTGTGGATTTTCTAGATAAACTATTGGCGATTGACCCAAATTACATGGTTATTGGATTAATTGCCGTCTTTTTTTCTTTAGAACAGATAATGAAATGAAACAAATCTATTAGATTATGAAATCTATATTAATGCTTATAACGTTTTTAAGTTTATTATTAAAGGTCGATTATCAAAGTAATGGACCAATTGGAGACTATAAAGTTGAGTTCG
>JBHJNU010000084.1:0-15693 GCA_050330515.1 Flavobacteriaceae bacterium
CCGACAGAATTCCCGGTTCGGCATGTACCGTTACCGGATCATTTTCATCTTTGCCCAACATAGCGGACAAAAGAATGGCATTGTCCGCTACGTTTTTGGTCATCGGACCTGGAGTATCCAAAGTACTCGAAATCGGAACAATACCCGTTCGGCTCAAAAGTCCAACGGTCGGCTTTAAGCCGACTACCGAATTTTGGCCACTGGGCGATAGAATGGAACCTGAAGTCTCGGTGCCCACCGCCGCTACTGCATAATTGGCTGCCATAGAAGTACCGCTACCGGCACTTGACCCACCAGTATCAAAAACACGACGTCCATAGGGGTTTAAGGTCTGGCCGCCAAACGCACTTTGACCATTTGGGCAATCACACAAAAAGTTCGCCCATTCGCTTAGATTCACTTTCCCTAGAATCAATGCCCCGTGCTCTTTTAACCTTTTTACAATAAAAGCATCATCGACCTCATTGTTCATTAAGGCAATGGCACCCGCGGTGGTTTTCATACCCGCGGTATTGATATTGTCTTTCAGTAAAATGGGCATACCATAAATAGGATGTTGTATTTTCGGCTCCTTTCCTTTGGCAACCAAGGCGTCCAAATGGCGGGCTTGGTCTACCACATGTTCGTTGAGGGCAACAATTGTATTCAATGTGGTAGCATTATCCAACTCGTACTTATAAATGCGGAATAAATAAAAAAGTGTCAACTGCTCATAGGTCAGTCTTTTTTTCTCGAGGTGCTGCCTTAACGTGAAGATAGGTTGTTCAAGTATCAGTGGTTTTAAAGCCTGATACTGCTGTTCAGACATTTGGGATACCTCATGATAAAGGGGTAGAAAGACATCATTTTTATCTAAAACCTTAGATTGTATGCGTTTATACCGCATGCGCTCGCTCTCGTGCCCTTGATTGGCGGCCACCTCTACAGAATCGTTATAAGGCCGCCAAAGCACTGTTTCCCCTTTCTTGATCCCTTGGTTTTCCTGACAAGAAAATACAATACCTAGAAGAAGAATTACCAAGAGTTTTCTACCTGTCGATTCCATACTTTTTATTTTCGATTTTTTCTTAATAACTGCACTTTACAACTATCAATGTGCTTTTGGTTAAGGCGAACAAATTCATCCTTACCCTCCTTTTGCGCTAGAGCCAAGGATTTTTCGGCCGATTCGATCGCCGATTGATACTCACCCAAAGCTGCCTCGGCAAGGGATTTAACACGGTGAAAGTAGTACGTATCGCCACCCAAGGAAATTGCCCGGTTAACGTAACTTAGCGCTTGTGGGTATTTTTTATCTTGTTCTACGTAGTATCTTGCAGCTTCATATAGGGTTTGGGCGGTTGGGCCGGTCTTTACCTTTATTGCTATCTGCTCTTCCATCTTACTATCCGTGTCTACTGAAATGGGCACGCAAACCGACGTATTCGCCCAATGGAAGACCATTGTTGCCTGGTTATGTGAAATGCTGTCAAAAGAGATCAGAAAGTTTTCTTGGTAAGACTGTTGCTTTTGAGGCTGCAACCTAACTCTAAATGCGTCTTCTTCCGGATTATATTCCTTGCGCCCATCGCCCCAATGTGATGTGTTCTTATGAAATACGATTTCCCATTCCCCTTCCTCAGGAAATGCATAAAGCGCATAGGTGCCGGGGGCAAGTTGGTTGCCTAAAATGGAAACTTCGGTATCTATTGAAAATTTGGTGGACTCGTTCGCCCCTACCCTCCAAATACGGCCGTAGGGAACTAGACCCCCAAATATCTTTCGACCTCTCGCGGCAGGTCGGGAATAGTCAATTGAAATGGTTGTAAAGCCAATTTCTTGGGTTACCGTAGCGGCCGGACTAACTTTGGGATGATCCAACTGAGAAAGCAGAACTGTCGAATACAACATACAAAGCAGGCCGATCGCTATTTTCATTCACCCATCTTAAAAAAAGAATCTACAAACTCGTGCTTGTTAAATACTTGAAGATCTTCGATGCCCTCGCCTACCCCAATATATTTTACGGGAATCTGAAACTGATCAGAAATTCCTATCACCACGCCACCTTTTGCCGTACCGTCGAGTTTGGTAACCGCCAATGATGTCACTTCGGTCGCCTTGGTGAACTGTTTGGCCTGTTCAAAGGCATTCTGGCCCGTTGAACCATCCAAGACCAATAGTACATCGTGAGGGGTGCCTTCAACTACTTTTTGCATCACCCTTTTGATCTTGGTGAGCTCGTTCATCAAGTTCACTTTATTATGCAAACGCCCTGCAGTATCTATAATGACCACATCGGCATTTTGGTTGACCGCTGAACTAAGGGTGTCAAATGCAACCGATGCCGGATCGCTGCCCATTTTTTGCTTTACCAGCGGTACCTCAACCCGATCCGCCCAAACCTGTAACTGATCGATGGCGGCTGCCCGAAAGGTATCGGCCGCTCCTAGCACCACCTTTAAACCCTGCTTTTTAAACTGATAGGCAAGTTTGCCTATGGTCGTGGTTTTGCCTACCCCGTTCACCCCTACCACCATAATAACATAAGGTTTTTTATCACGGGGTACACTGAACTCGATATCTTCGTTCAGATTGGTCTCAGATAACAGACCCGCAATTTCTTCGCGAAGAATGGCATTCAGCTCGTCAGTACCCATATACCTATCCCTTGAAACCCTGGCCTCGATGCGATCAATTATCTTTAAAGTGGTATCAACGCCCACATCGGAGGAAACTAGCACTTCCTCAAGATTGTCCAATACATCGTCATCTACCTTAGATTTTCCGGCAACGGCTTTACTCAGCTTACTGAAGAAGGAGGTTTTGGTTTTCTCCAGCCCTTTATCAAGCGTTTCCTTTTTTTGGGAAGAAAATATATTCTTAAATAAACTCATGGTGTTAAAATCAACTTTGTTCAAAGATATAAAATTAAAAAAGCCCCTTTCATTAGAAAGGGGCTTTTAAAAATACTGGTAGATTGTTATTTTTTGTTAAACCAATCGCCGATCAGCTCAGGCGCCATCACAGACTCCACGAATGTATATGCCCCTGTTTTCGGTGACTTAACCATCTTAATAGCTTTGGTCAATCTTTTTGAACTTGTTTGTAAACTTGCTACGGTCTTCTTTGCCATGACTACATTTTATTTTTTATTTAACGGTACCTTAGTTTTACTACGGTGATCAAGTTAAATACGATATTATTTAATTTCTTTATGAACGGTCATACGCTTTAGGATCGGATTGAATTTCTTTATTTCCATCCGCTCGGGCGTGTTCTTTTTGTTCTTTGTGGTGATGTACCGTGAAGTACCTGGTTGACCAGATTCTTTATGCTCTGTACACTCTAAGATAACCTGTATTCTATTTCCCTTCTTTGCCATTGTAATCTATGTTATCAAGATTTATTTCAACATTCCTTTGGCCTTCGCCTCTTTCAAAACAACTGAAATACCTTTCTTGTTGATGCTTTTCAACCCTTTGGAAGATACCTTTAAGGTAACCCAACGGTCTTCTTCAGGAATGTAAAAACGCTTTTTAGAAAGATTTACATCAAATCTTCTTTTGGTCTTATTGATAGAGAACGATACGTTGTGACCGAACATCGCCTTCTTACCCGTAACTTCACAAACTTTTGACATTGCGCTGATTTTTTTAAACAGGCTGCAAATTTATATCATTTTTGCGGGATGGGCAAAATTCTAAATCAGAATTTTAAAATTTCTTTTTGCAATAACTCAAAAGCTTTGTTCACCGTCTTTTGTACAATTCTTTCGCGATGGTTTCCCATCATGAATTTTTCAGAAAATACCCCGTTCGGAGTTGCCACGGCAATGTAGACGGTTCCGACCTGGGCGTCCGAATCTCCTTTGGTCGGGCCTGCATTACCGGTGGTAGCTACCGCGAAATCGGTCTTGAGCAACTGGCGCACGTTTTTGGCCATTGCTTCGGCCACTGCTGCACTGACCACCGAATGCGCGTCGATTATCTCCTTGGCTACTTTCAATACGTCAATTTTTGTTTCGGTGGCATAGCTTACCACGCTGCCTTTGAAATATGCCGAAGCCCCTGGTAACGAAGTAATGCGCTGAGCAATTTTTCCACCAGTACAACTTTCGGCCGTTGCCAAGGTCATTTTTTTTGAAATGCACAACTTGGCCACCACCTGCTCCAAGGTTTCCTCATCATCGAAACCGTAGATGATATCACCTATAAGCGCGGGCAACTTGCCCAATGCCTCATCAACCGCATTGGCCAGCTTTTCCTTATCGGGCCCTTTTGCCGTAAGTCGCAACCGTACTTTGCCCAAATTTGGCAGATAGGCCAATTTGATGAACTTCGGAAGATTATTTTCCCAATCTTCGATCTTTTCGGCAATTGCATTTTCCCCAAGACCATAGGTTACCAAGGTTTTATGCAAGATATAGGGCCGTTCGAACTCGTCGGCAATTTTCGGAATGACCGCATCGGTCATTAAATTCTTCATCTCGAACGGTACTCCGGGAAGGGAAATAAACACGGTCTCCCCATCCTTTACCCACATACCGGGTGCAGTTCCATAGGCGTTATGGAGCGCGGTCGCCCGTGACGGCAGTAATGCCTGTTGTCTATTGATGTCAGAAATTTGTGTTGTGGTAATGTATTTTTTGAACAGGTGCTCTACATGGGCCAATACATTTTGGTTCCATACCAAGGTATCCCCAAAAAACTCACAGAACGTATGTTTTGTGATATCGTCTTTGGTAGGCCCGAGTCCGCCCGTTACGATTACAATTTGAGCTCTTTTTTTGGCATCGGCAAGCGCGTTCAGAATGTGCCCACGTTCATCTTGAACCGAGGTAATCTGGTAAACCGATATACCTACTTTATTTAGTTCTTTGGCAATGAACGCGGAGTTGGTATCTATAACTTGGCCAATAAGTATCTCGTCACCAATGGTAATAATCTCTGCGAACATTAAAGGTCGAAGTCTTTTCTAAGTTCTGACACTACTTGTTCTATATCTTTTTTAAGTCCGGGAAATAGGTTCTTGATCTTCGACATATTGGCCTCGCTTTTACCCAAGGTCTCTATTTCCAGGGCAATGGCACGTGATTGCTCCATACCCAACAAATCTACATTGGGTTTGATCTTATGTGCCAACTGGTACACCTGTTGGTAGTTGGCCTCTTCAAGGGCAGCCTCCAAGCCCATTAAATCTTCAGGCACTTCCTCTAAAAAAACCGAAATTACAGAACTGATGAAATCTTGATCACCTTCCGCCATCTCATTTATCTTATCTAAACTGTATATCATTATTTTATTTTTACCATGAAAAGTTCCTGCCCTTCCAAGACGCCCGAAAGATAGTCATTTGCCTCAATCTTACCAACACCGGCAGGTGTACCGGTAAAAATAATGTCCCCTTTTTTCAGCATGAAAAATTGGGATACATACGCAATAAGTTCATCGATTTTCCAGAGCATTAGGCTGGTGTTTCCCTTCTGAACTTCCTTACCATTTTTGATCAGGGAAAAATTCAGGTCGTTCAGGTCCTTAAAATCTGATTTGGGCAACCAGTTACCAATAACCGCGGCGCCATCGAAGCCTTTTGCCTTTTCCCAAGGTAAGCCTTTTTCCTTTAATTTAGATTGTAGGTCACGCGCCGTAAAATCAATTCCCAGACCAATTTCATCATAGTAATTACCGGCGAACTTCTCGTCAATGTGCTTACCCACTTTTTTGATCTTCACCAATACCTCAACCTCATAGTGCACATCACTAGAGAATTCGGGAATATAGAAATCCTGCTCCTTAGGTAGTACCGCAGAATCGGGTTTAATGAACACCACCGGCTCTTCAGGGCGTTCGTTGGCAAGCTCTTTTATATGATCCGCGTAATTGCGGCCTATGCAGATTATTTTCATAGTTCTAATTTTTGACTTATTACGATTGCTGGACTAATGCATAACGAGCTCTGTAGCTACCAAACTCATCCATTGTGCCTCACCAAGATTAATCGCAAGGGTGAACAGCAGAAACCTTCTTCACAATTCGGACAGTTTGAGCGGTGTCTACTTGCCCAATTTGATAAGTAGGCTGGTTTTCCCATTTATTCACAAAGATACAAACTTCATCAGGCAACGCTTTATTGACCCTTTGCATTTTCGAGGGTACGAACAAAACAGCTCTTGTTCAACCTAATTTATTGTTCAACCTGCTCAGTTTGATCTGGGTCAGTACTTTTTTGGTGTATAAGGGAAAATCGGCATTCAGCAACCAACTGAAATAGCCCGGTTCTTTTTCTAACACGTCTTGCACCTTCTTGTCTTTGTGCTTGCCGAAACCGAATACCTCCTCATCATCATCATCTAAAACGATAAAGCCTGCAAAATCTACAGTGCGTTTATGTGATGAGAATTCTGCTAATTTCTTGACGTTATTCTCCAGATCGGGGTAACGGTCTAGTTGCGAAAGTAACACTTCGTAGGTGGCCAAGGTATCGGCCTCGGCACTATGGGCATCGGTCAAGTCTTTATCGCAATAGAATTTATAGGCAGCCTCTAAGCTGCGTTTTTCCATTTTATGGAAAATGGTCTGAACATCGACAGAAACCGTATTCTTCATATCGAAATCGACCCCTGCCCGCAACATTTCCTCAGCTAGAAGGGGAATATCGAATCGGTCAGAGTTGAATCCGCCCAAATCGCAATCCTTGATCATGGCGTATATTTCTTTTGAAAGCCTCTTAAAAGTGGGTTCCCCCGCTACCTTCTCGTCGGTTATACCATGAACGGCCGTTGAATCTGGGGGAATCTTCATTTCAGGATTGACCAACCAGGTCTTACTCTCCTTATTACCGTTCGGAAAAACCTTCAGAATCGCAATTTCAACAATGCGATCTTTGGCAACATTGGTACCGGTAGTTTCCAAATCAAAAAAACAAATGGGCCTTGTAAGTTTCAACTCCATACTTCCTCCTAGTTTTGCACAAAGATAGGTTTTAACAAAGTTCAGAAAAACGGTTAGCCATTTTTATTGAGAATAAATAGCTATTTTCAACATTACAGGTTTGCAAACGTCACGGAATATGAAACATAAATTTGTACTTGCCGTTTTACTGCTTTGTTTTTTTTCTTGTAGGCAGCAAAATAAATCACAGCGGCATCCTATATACCAAAGTATACGCTCTGACTCCGCTTTATATTTTTATGAATTGGGATGGAAACAGATCATGGACGAGGGTAACTACGGGGCAGCCGAAGAATCTTATCGGAAGGTACTGGAGCAAGACCCTAATTTTTTAATCGGGAAAAATGTTCTGGGAAGACTGACTTTGAACACCCAAGAACGAATTAAAATTGAATCTGATAACGAAGATTTGAAAACAGGCATCAAGGGCGACGAGCGCCTGGTTCTTGATGTTTATGCCGCCCTAGTGGCCTACACGAACGCCAGAGAACTGAAATCAGCCGACCTTTCAAGCATCCGGAAAAAAGCGTTTGAAATTGCAGAACAAAATCTTAGGAAAATTGTGCATAAATATCCCGATGAAATTTATATGAAGGCGGAATATATTGAATTTCTGAATGCAATCCACGGAGCTCAAACAGCCTTAGATTCTCTAGATATCCTAACTTCCGAAGTTCAAAAAAACAATCCTTTTCTTCTAGGCTATGCCGCCATTTTGCAAGCCGAAACAGGTAATTTCAAGCAAGCTCTTGAAAAAGCAGATGTACTTACTTCACTGATAGAAGACGAAAGGGCACCAAAGCCCTATGCCATTTTAGCCGCTATTTACCTCAAAATGGATAGTTTACCACTGGCAAAATACAATGCCGATAAGGCCTACGACCTGGATCCAAGAAACTTGGACGCTTCGAGATTGAAGACCACCATAGACAGGTTGATCAATAGCCGGTAATTTCTTTTACCTTGGCAAAGAAATCGCGCTTTCGGGCAGAATTGATTCCCCAATCAACAGGAACACTTTGAAAACCTTCACTAAAGGCCTCACCTTGTCTTCTGAAATCGAAAAAGCCCCATGAGACATAACCTTGCACCGATGCTTTAAAATTGTTTTCGTTCGCATCAAAATTATAATGGTCATCTTCGTTGTTGATGATCGGTTTGTTACCAGACCCGCTCACATTTCTTGTAGCATTGATCAAGCTTGTTATTCCTGCTGGTTGACTTACCCCGTTGCCATGCAATAGCAAGTAATCCGAAGCCTGAACAACATTCGCTGTCGGCACGGCACCGCCTTTAAAACTGGTACTCACAAGCAGTCGGAAACCATTCTTCTGCTTCTGTTTTACCCTATTGATCAGTTCATGAACCCTATTTGGTCGAAGAATGGCGTGATTATATGCTGAAATATCGCATTCGTTATTAATTTCGATGAGCAGGTTTCTGTACCCTTCGTTCAAGATCCAATCCGTAATATTATCCACCCCATTGATCACGGCGGCCTCGTTGGCAAGTACTTGGTCTTGACCGAAATAAAAATACCCAAGGATCACCACCATCTTCAGCTCGTCGGCCTTGTTCAAAATGCGCTGTAAACGGTTCATATAGGCTGGTCGCAACCCACCATTTTCATCAAAGGCAGAGTTGAGCCAAGCTTGAGCGTTATTGTATCCGGTAGGGCTGCCCCCTTGCAGGTTCAATGTAAAAGCTAATAGGCCGTTGTTTTTCCATTCTTGCATCGCCATTACAAACTCGTCGGTATTGCGATTGGCATTCCAGGTATTCGTGTCAGGATAGGCAAAAAGTTTACTCGTAGTCGGATTCAGATCGTCGAAAATACCTTGTACCATTCGCGAATTCATGAGCAGGCCTTCGATCTTGTTTCCTTGCCAGTACCTTCCTTCATAGGTAAGCCTACCGTTGATGTAAAATTGATTTCCTGTGATGGTTAGTTCCGTATTTAGCGGGAAATTCTTATCCGGGCCAACGGGTAAAACAGCTGTTGTTGTATCGATCAACGTGGAATCGGTTACCGTGCCTGTCGGATTGGAACCGGTAGATTTAGGTTCTGTAACCTCTGTCACCGTATCGATATCGATGACTTCGCTTAGCAATTCACTGTCTTTTGAACAGGAAAAGGTAGTAGTGGCCAGTGAAAAAAATAAAAAATAGGCAAATACAAAAGACATAGGGGTCCTTTTCATAAGTAGGTATTTTCTTTGGGTTCTGGGATATACGGGTATAACGCAGGTTTCGGACTTTAATTAAGTCCGGGGAAGGCTTTTTGGGAAAACTTTAATAATTCTTTAAGAGAATCATCGACAAACGGCAAGGTTATCCTTAAATCGATGCGTTAAGACGTTCTTGCCAATACTATTTCTTTGTTGAATTACAGCTTACACCTCTCGGTTCGTATCCCACGACTCTAGGTAGTCGGCCACGGATTTTGCGAACATGCTGCCCAGAGCACCGTTTACCACTCTGTGGTCATAACTGTGTGAAATGTACATTTTACTTCGAATGCCGATAAAATCACCTTCAGGTGTTTCAATTACCGATGGCATTTTTCGAATTGCCCCAAGGGCCAAGATGCCTACCTGAGGTTGATTAATGATCGGTGTGCCGAAGACACTGCCGAAAGTTCCCACATTGGTAACCGTATAGGTACCATCTTGAACCTCATCGGGCTTCAACTTGTTATCGCGCGCGCGCGCTGCAAGATCATTGACCACTTTGGCCATGCCTACCAGATTGAGCTGGTCGGCATTTTTGATTACGGGCACGATAAGGTTACCGTCTGGTAGGGCGGTAGCCATGCCGATATTGATATTTTTTTTCTTAATGACGGTATCACCACTTACCGAAATATTCATCATTGGATATTTCTTCAGCGCCTTTGCGACCGCCTCCATAAAAATAGGCGTGAAGGTCAGTTTTTCACCTTCGCTTTTTTCAAAAGCGTCTTTCCTTTTAGTACGCCATTGTACGATATTGGTAACATCTACCTCGATAAAACTCTGAACGTGGGCCGAGGTGGAAACACTATCGACCATATGCTTGGCGATCAGTTTGCCCATACGGGTCATTTGAATAACCTCATCAGAGGCAGATGCCTGAACCCTGGGTGCTTGCTTCACCTCTACCTGTGCTGTGGGTTTAGGTTGTACGGGTAGGGTCTCTTTTATTTGTTCTTGAATGGCATCGCTTACCCGGGCTTCTGTAGCCGCAACCACTGGCTTACCGTTTTCCAAGTAGGCCAGTATGTCGTTCTTGGTGACCCTGCCTTCTTTACCGGTACCCTGAATGGCATCTAGCTGTGCCAACGAAATACCCTCCTCTTTAGCAATGTTCTTTACCAAAGGGGAATAAAACCGTTCGGTGCCGCCATGGTCTTGAACGGGCATGCTTACCGCCTGCTTCGCCACCACAACACGTTCATAAACCGCCTCTACCGCCTCTTTTGGAGCTTCGTTGAGCCCCTTCTTGATCATGCCGGGCGCGTTGTTGCCATTTATTTCAATAATAGCCACGGTTTGACCAACTTTTATTACATCATCAACATCGAAAAGTCGTTCTATCAAAACGCCATCGACCTCACTCGGCACTTCTGAATCGACCTTATCGGTGGCTATTTCAAAAACGGGTTCGTCCATCGCGATGGTATCGCCGACCTCCTTCAACCAAGTGGTCAACGTTGCCTCTGCAACACTCTCTCCCATTCGCGGTAATTTCAATTCAAATTTTGACATATTCTTATTTGGAGTGCTATTTTCTACTTGTTCTTTGCAAAAATAAAAATTAATCAGCTTTTCTTTACCTAAATTGCAATACTTAATTAGCCTTCATCGAACCCTCGAACGGTATCCTGTTCACTATACTTCGCCCTAAAGTTATCTCATCGGCGTACTCCAGTTCATCGCCTACGGCAATTCCCCTTGCAATGGTCGATGTTCGGATCGCGAGTCCGTTTAACTGTTTGTAAATATAGAAATTAGTGGTATCGCCTTCCATCGTTGAACTTAACGCGAAGATGAGTTCCTTTATTTTTCCTTGTTTGGCTTTTGCGACCAATGAGGTAATGTTCAGGTCTTGCGGGCCTACACCTTCCATGGGCGAAATCTTTCCGCCCAAAACATGGTACAATCCCTTGAACTGGTTGGTATTCTCAATGGCCATCACATCACGAATATCCTCCACAACGCATACCAAGGTCTCGTCCCTTTTGGGGCTTGCGCAAATTTCACAGATCGCTACATCTGAAATATTATGACAGTTCGTGCAGAACTTTACCCTGTTTCTCAGGTTCTCTAGGGCGCCAGCCAACCTTTGTGTTCGGTCGTTTGGCTGTTTCAACAAATGTAGCACCAGCCTAAGTGCCGTTCGTTTACCGATGCCCGGCAACTGCGACATTTCATATACCGCGTTTTCAAGAAGTTTCGATGAAAAATCCATACGCGCGAAATTACGATTTTTGAATTACCATTTAGGGATACGGTTCAAGATTTTGTACTTTGCGAACACAAACCGCTGCAACATGACCCCGATCAACATCCTCCTGCTCATTGGAGGCTATTTTTTGTTACTTCTTTTGATAGCCCATTTTACGGGCAAAAGTGATACTAACAATGATTTTTTCAAAGCTGGCAAACAATCCCCATGGTACCTGGTCGCGTTCGGTATGGTAGGCGCCTCTCTTTCTGGAGTTACCTTTATTTCTGTACCCGGTTGGGTAAAAGATTCCGAATTCAGCTATATGCAGGTAGTATTCGGTTATTTCTTGGGCTACCTCATAACGGCTTTTGTGCTACTTCCCATTTATTATCGACTCAATGTGACCTCGATCTATGAGTATCTAGAGCAACGTTTTGGTTGGCATAGTTATAAACTGGGTGCCGTTTCATTCTTCGTTTCTAAGGTTTTAGGGGCATCATTTCGTCTCTTTTTGGTGGCGATAGTGCTTCAACAATTTGTTTTTGATGCTTGGAACGTACCTTTCGAGGCCACGGTGACGCTTTCAATTCTCTTGATCTGGGTCTATACATTTCGAGGGGGAATGAAAACGATCGTATGGACCGACACCCTGCAAACCCTGTTCATGCTAATTTCGGTAGGATTATCAATTTATTTCATTTTGGGGAAATTAGACTGGAGCCTAACGGAATTCCTAGGGTCCGAAGAACTTAAGCACTATAGCCAAGTAATCTTTATTGATGATATTTTCGAAAAACAGCATTTGATCAAATCATTTTTAGGGGGGATGTTCGTCACCATATGCATGACCGGGCTGGACCAAGATATGATGCAAAAGAACCTGACCTGCAAGAACCTGAAGAATGCCCAAAAGAATATGGTCAGTTTCAGCGTTGTAATGGTCATGGTAACCTTCGCCTTTATGCTACTTGGTGCCCTGTTGTTCATTTATGCCGACAAATACCAAATCGCCATTCCTTTAATGAACGGCACGCCAAAAACAGACATCCTCTTTCCAGAAATTGCCTTGAACAGCGGGTTGGGAATAACGATTGCAGCTACCTTTATGTTAGGGCTCATAGCAGCGGCCTACAGTAGTGCCGATAGTGCCCTTACCTCGTTGACCACTTCTTTCTGTGTTGATTTCTTGGGCATTCAGAAACAACCCGAGGAAAGCCAAAAGCGCATTAGAAAAGCGACCCATATGGGTATGAGCTTAGTGCTGATACTGGTTGTCATCGTCTTCAAACATGTGCTGGATACCAATGTAATTGACGGACTTCTTCAGGTGGCGGGCTACACCTATGGCCCACTTCTTGGCCTGTTTTCCTTTGGAATATTCACAAAACACCAAGTGCGTGGCAAATATGTATGGATCGTGGCCCTGGTATCCGTTTCAACCATTTTAGCACTGTCAAAAATGCCTGCGGAAAGTTTAGGTGGTTACGCTTTTGGTTATGAGCTATTGCCACTGAACGGGTTGCTTACCTTTATCGGCCTATGGCTTATTCGGGATCAAAGGAAGCAGAAAATGGCTGATTGATGACTGTTTTTTTTGAACACCGAAATGCGCAACTGTAAAACTCCATCGTAAAAAGAAGATTAATCGCGAAAATAAAGGTTTTACGATAACGTTATATGGGCAAAATGTATCGACGAAAGGTGGTAAATCATCGATGTAAGAATAAGGGACTATTAAAATTTAAACCGATCATAAAATCTAAACTACCGCTTTTGGTCAATACTGGTTGGTAGCCAATAGCACCAAAGTACAGGCCACCTCTACCTCTATACCACTGTTTATAAGTATTTTATAGAATTCTTCGTTTTCGGTACCCGGATTAAAAATGACCCTGCGCGGGTTAATTTTCAAAATATCCCCGTAATATTCAGGCTGACGTGCCGCACCGATATATAAAGTTATGGTGTCTATATTGTCAAAATTGCTTAGATTTGTCGAAACAATCGTCCCTGAAATTTTACCGGCTTTTAAACCGAAGGCCTCCGTTTCTATGTTATGGTCAAGCAGTCTTTTCACTACTAGATTACTATAACGATCGGTTTTAAGGGATGCTCCGAAGACAAGTGTTTTCTTCATTTGTTGGGTAGGTATGTTAACGTTCATCACAAGGTGTACTTAGGGGAAGGTCTTACCTTCTTTATAGGGTTCATTATGCAATCATAGGGAACCAAACAATTAAGTTGTTGATAAAGCTATATGTTTATAGTTAATGGTTAGTGTTTAGTATAGCGGAGTCAGCAATAGAAACCCCGGCCTTTGGTCGGGGTTTTGTGTTCTAACTAACACTACGGTACTTTATAAGAACGCCGAATTAGAGGTCAAGATGAATTGGTATCCTGCCTAATTGCGGTGTTCATGCCTACACTGGGGCCCTACCCAAAGGCCTATGCCCCCCTGGCATTTTATTGTTGAAGGGGTAAATGGTGGAAAATATGCCGGCAGGAGTTTCCAAAATGTGGTAGGCAATGCCGCAAGGGCTGCAGGATCAGGCAAGACGAAAGAAATATACCACCCCTGCTGCCACAAATACTTTCAAAGCAACTAAAAATCCATTAGATTAGTGGTGTCCACAAAGTGGATGTATGAACACCGGTGTTCATAGCGATATGTTGGCAACAAGCTGAAAAAAAATGAACAAATAAGAAAATTATGGATTTATTTAATCAAGGAGATTTATTCTCAACAAAAGAACCAAAAAAAACTGTATTTGATTTACCAGATGCAGATGTAACCTTATTCGAGAATTTTTTCACACCTGAAGAGAGCAACCAACTCTACAAAAATTTAAAAGAAAATATAAAATGGCAACAAGACCAAATTAAATTTTACGGCAAACTTTTAGACTTACCAAGATTAACCGCTTGGTATGGCGAAAATGACAAGCCATACACATATTCAGGAATTCCAATGAATCCACATCCTTGGAACGATGATTTAAAATTTATCAAGGAGCGAATTGAAAAAGAAAGCGGAGTTGAATTTTCAAGCTGTTTGCTAAATTATTATCGAACAGGAAAAGACAGTGTTAATTGGCACCAAGATAATGAAAAGGAATTAGGAAAAAACCCAATTATTGGTTCTGTGTCGTTTGGCGAGACAAGACCTTTTCAGTTAAAACATCTTGACAGAGAAGATTTAAACAAGGTTGATATTCCTTTAACTCACGGCAGTTTCCTATTAATGAAAGGAACTACTCAACATTATTGGAAGCATCAAATACCTAAAACATCGAGAAGCATAAATCCAAGAATTAATCTGACTTTCAGAATTATAAAATAACCGCTATGTATAATCAGATTTTAAGCGGTTTATATAATTCCGTTCAATTAAATACAGATGAAAGTCGTAAAAAATACTTGGAATCACTTCAAGAGAAAGTAAGAAATATACGAAAAGCATATTTGACTTTTCCCGTAAGATTTGCTTACACAAATAAAGATACTCAAGCAGGTTACCTAATAACTTATGTTCCTCATTATTCAGACCTAATATATTTTGCATTGAGAGATAATAGGCAATCAATCACAATTAATAATGTTGATGATGTTTATTTTATCGGTAGTGGTCCTTGCCCAGAAATAATTGGCCTTTTACGTTATCTAAAAGACTATGAAGGAAACGCAAAATTCAATTTGAATATAAATGTTCTCGACATTGCAATTCAAGAATGGAAATGGAGCAGAGACATTGTTTTTAACAATGTTGTACCAACTTATTTAAATGGTTCTACAATAAATCGGAAAGAAGGCAAAATTGACATCTCGCAAAATTTTAAAGTAAATTTTAATGATAGCAAAAAATTGGTAATCTTTCAAAACTGTCTAAACGAAATAGATGAACAAAATCATATAATACTTATTCAAAATGTTCAACGCCTTTTTGACCAAATGAGCGTTGGAAGCTACTTGCTTATTATTGATTTGAATTTTAGACAAGTTTTGAGCCTAATTACAGAAGTTGAAAATAATTTAACCAATAAAGGCAACTGTAATATTATTAGAAATGTAAATGACGGAGAAATTAATAATCGTACTTTACAAGATAATGAACCTCAAATAATTTTAGACCACTTGTTAACTGACCGATTTGGCTGTGAAAATCCAAATTTTTTACTTCCAAAAAGAAGATTGAAATTTATATATACTCTAATTCAAAAAAAATAAAGCCAGTTGCCAACATCGGCTATAAGCAATTGGGGTTTAAGTGCTTAATCGAAAATTAGTGAATACAATAAAGGTCAGAGCTAAATTGAAAAGTTAGTGCAAAAAATCC
>JBHJNU010000085.1:0-31909 GCA_050330515.1 Flavobacteriaceae bacterium
AAAACTGATAAAAAATCCTAAAGTTTAGGACCCCGACGCCTCGGGGCTATTCTATCCGTTGAACTATGAGGCCATAGTTACAAGACGTCAAAAGTAAAATTTTTAAATCATTGCCGAAAGTCCTTATTATGAATTGTTCGATTTTAATCCGAAAGTATCCTATGCTTTGAATATTACGTATCATTTTGTACTTTATGCCTAAAAACAGATCCATGCGAAACCAAAGGCGAAATTTTATTAAGAATACCGGACTTATAGGTGCTGCGGCAGCTTTTTCACCCCATATATTGTTATCGGCCACCAGGCCCAAAAAAACTAAACTGGGGGTGGCCTTGGTGGGTCTGGGCTATTACAGCACTGATTTGTTGGCCCCGGCCCTCCAACTGACGCAACATTGTGAGCTTAAGGCCATAGTGACCGGCAGCCCGGATAAAATAGCCTCTTGGCAGCAAAAATATGGCATTACGGATCAGAACGTGTACAACTACCAGAACTTCGACACGATCGCCAATAACCCTGAGGTTGACGTCATCTACGTGGTACTGCCCCCATCAATGCATGCCGAATATACCGTTCGCGCGGCCAATACGGGAAAGCATGTGTGGTGCGAAAAACCCATGGCGCCCACGGTGGCCGATTGTGAAGCCATGATCAAGGCCTGCAATGACAATAAGGTTAAACTCGCCATTGGCTATCGTTGCCAGCACGATCCCAATATCCAGGCCTATATGAAAGTGGCCAAGGAGCAACCTTTTGGCAAAGTGAACATGGTGACTTCGGCGGCCGGGTATTTTGATGGCCGAAAAGACCATTGGAAACAAAAAAAGCACTTGGGCGGTGGCGTCATGGGCGATATGGGCGTTTATGCACTTCAAGGTGCGCGGTTGGCCACAGGTGAAGAACCTATATCCGTTTTAGCCCAAGCATTCACTACCCGGCCCGAAATTTACCACGAAGTGGAAGAGACCATGATGTTCCAGCTTGAATTTCCAAGTGGCGCAAGGGCTTCTTGCCAAACCAGTTTTGGCATGCAAATGAACCACTTGCAGGTGAACTATGAAAAAGGATGGCTTAAAATGGAACCCCATTCGGCCTATGGCGGCAACAAGGGCAGCATGTCAGACGGCACCGTGATCGATTTTGCGCTGGAAAGCCAACAGGCCAGACAGATGGACGATGACGCTTTGGCCATCATGAACGGCAAGCCCATGCTGGTGCCCGGGGAAGAAGGCCTGCGCGATATTCGGGTGGTAGAGGCCATTTATAGATCGGCCAACCAAAATTGTTCGGTGAAACTTTAGCATAGTCCTTAGCATAAGTTCGTTCACCTATATTATGGCCAAACGCTTGCCCATGGTTGATCCGCGTCCCATTTTTTACATCGGGAAAGCTGTTTTTTACGGGGAATACCTATCTTGTAGTGCCATTTTGTTAAAATAGCCTAAACCTTATGAGAACCGCCCTTTTTTCAAGTCCCTTCATTATCGCTTTGTTAAAATGTTTCCCTTATTTGCTTATACTGATGGTTTTTTTCGCTTGCGAAAAAAATGAAAAGACCGTGCTCGTATTCAGCAAAACCCAAGGTTTTAGGCACGGATCTATTGAAGTGGGTGTAGCGGCCATAAAAAAATTGGGGCAAGAGCACGGGTTTAAAGTAACCGCTACCGAAGATGCCGCCTATTTTGTGGAAGATTCTTTAAGGCATTATGCCGCCGTTGTTTTTTTGAATACCACGCAAGAGGTGTTGAATGCCGTGCAACAGGCCGATTTTGAGCGTTATATCCAAGCCGGTGGTGGTTTTGTGGGCATACATGCCGCGACGGATACCGAATACGACTGGCCTTGGTACACGAAACTGGTTGGGGCGGTCTTTGACGGGCACCCACAGATACAAGAAGCAAAATTACAGGTGGTAAACCAAACGCACGTGGCTACAAAACACCTCGATTCCGTATGGATGAAAAGTGATGAATGGTACAATTTTAGAACCATTTCCCCCGATATCAACGTTTTGATCACTATTGACGAAACCAGTTACGAAGGCGGCACCAACGGCAAGAACCATCCCATTTCCTGGTTCCATGACTTTGACGGCGGCAGGTCTTTTTATACCGAAATGGGCCATACCGATGAAACCTACCAAGATCCCTTGTTTTTGGCCCACCTGCTTGGGGGCATCGAATATGCGATGGGAAACAACAAACGCGACTATGCATTGGCTACCATTGATCGTGTACCCCCTGAAGATCGCTTCGTTAAAAAGGTACTCGATTTCAACCTCAACGAACCTATGGAACTCGATGAAATTCCCGGTAAGGGTATAGTGTTCATTGAACGCAGGGGCGCCATAAAACTCTTCGACTTCAAAACCGGCCAAACCTCCCTCGCTGGCGAATTGAACGTGTTCTACGGCAATGAAGACGGACTTTTAGGTGTGGCCGTGGATCCCAATTTCGAAAAGAACAACTGGATCTACCTGCTATATTCCGCGCCCGGCGAAAAATCGCAACAGCACATTTCACGCTTTGAATTTATTGACGATAAAATAAACCTGTCATCAGAAAAATTGATATTGGTTGTGCCTACCGATCGGCATTGCTGCCATAGCGGGGGCGCTTTGGAATTTGGCCCTGATGGCCATCTCTTCATTGCCTTGGGCGATAACACCAATCCGTTCGAGTCGTCTGGCTTCGCCCCCATTGACGAGCGCGAAGGCCGCCAAGCCTTCGATGCACAGAGATCTGCCGGAAACACCAACGATCTGAGGGGCAAAATTCTTCGGATCAAACCGCAAGATGACGGCTCTTATACCATTCCCGAAGGAAACCTCTTCCCCGTGGGTACCCCTAACACGCGGCCTGAAATTTATGTGATGGGTTGCCGAAACCCGTTCAGGCATTCCATCGACAGTAAAACGGGCTACCTGTATTGGGGCGATGTAGGCCCAGATGCCGGCAAGGCCGATCCTGATCGCGGGCCTAGCGGTATGGGCGAGTTTGACCAGGCACGTACCGCAGGGTTTTGGGGTTGGCCCTATACCCGGGGATATAACGAACCTTATAACGACTTCGATTTTACAACGGGGAAACCGGGGCCCAAGTTCGACCCCTATACCCTGATCAATGATTCGCCCAACAATACCGGACTTCAAAAACTGCCTCCTGCCAAAGCGTCCATGATCCCCATGACCTATTTTCGATCGGAAGAATTTCCTTGGATGGGCGATGGAGGCATCAACCCCATGGCCGGGCCTGTTTTTCATGCGGCAAATTATCCAAATGCCCAACTGACCTTCCCAACCTATTTTGAAGATAAACTGTTTCTCTACGAATGGATGCGCGATTGGGTCTATGTGATTACCCTCGATGAAAACCAAAACTATGTAAAAGCGGATCCCTTTATGCCCAATACCGAATTTTCGCACCCCATGGACATGGTTTTTGCAAGTGACGGCAAACTGTATGTGCTTGAATACGGGCAAAAATGGACCGCACAAAACTTGGATGCCCGTTTGAGCAGCATCACCTATCTTGATGGCAACCGGGAACCGGTGGCGAAAATAAGTGCCGATAAAGCGGTCGGTTCCGCACCGCTCAAGGTAAAGTTCGATGGAACACAGTCGTATGACTTTGACAATGATCCGCTTACCTATGCATGGTATTTTACCGACAATTCGGTACAGGCCGTTGAAGGGTCACCTGAATTCATTTTCGAAAAAAACGGCACCTATGACGTTCGCCTGACAGTGACCGATGTTCAAGGAAACGCAACAACCACCAATTCCAAAATATTGGTGGGCAATGATCCCCCGGTATTGACCATTGATATTGAAGCCAACGACTCCCTGTACTGGGACAAGAAGACGTTGAACTATGCCATAACGGTAACTGACGAACAAGACGGCAACAGTGCCAATGGCACGATCAGTGCAGAAGACATCAAAGTAACCTTTGATTATATCGCCGAGGGCAAAGACATGATCGCTGCCAGTACGGGCCATCAAAAAAATGTAGATCCCAAGGGGAAAACGTACATAGAAAATTCAGACTGCAAGGCTTGCCACGCCCCGAATGAAAAAGTCAACGGCCCAAGTTATATGGATATCGCCCAGAAATATTCGGCCAATGACAAAGGCTACCTGGTCTCTAAAATAATAAAAGGCGGGGGCGGCGTTTGGGGGGAAAGCGCTATGGCGGCGCACCCGCAACTTACTGTTGAAGAAGTTGCTGAAATGGTAGATTATATGCTCTCCTTAAAACCCAAAGTCCAAGCGGTAAACAACGAACTGCCTTTAAAGGGCACCCTTACTTTTGACAAACATTTAAATTCGCCCGGGGAAGGCATTTATGTGCTCATGGCATCATACCGCGATAAAGGCAGCACAGCAATGCCCAATGCCGAATTGATGGCCAGCGATCAACGCACTTTCAAGTCGCTCAAGATGGAAGCGGAGAACGCAGCGGCAAAAAGTGAAGAAGCGGGCACATGGTCAACGAGCACGGCACGAGTGGTGGGGCCCGTAGTCGATAAATCGTTCTTACGGTTCAATGATATGGCCCTCAAAAACATGAAAGCCTTGAAACTGGCCACTTTTTACAACGGCAACTACAAATTCGAGGGCGAAGTATATATACGTGAAGGTGCACCAGACGGCCCCATAATTGGGCAAACCGTTTTGGGGCATTATGGCGATGAAAAAATGGGGTATTATGAAATTCCCGTTCAGCCGAATTCAGAAAAAAATACCCTGTATCTGGTTTTCGCCAACCCCAAAAACCCACGGCAGAACATCGCACATATCGATTGGATATCGCCGGTGTACCAACGCTGAGCGGTAGTAGGAATTATAGCGCAATCAAAAAGGTAGTTTTCAAAACCCATTGGATAATAGCTGCCTTTTTGGGCACATTGTTTTCACGCCCAAAAATCGCCAATGCCCAATACAAAGCAAAAGCGGCACTGACAATGACGTTGCTCCGCACGTAACCTTACCCCTAGTACTACCCTTCCACAGGTATCTCCAGTTCATCGCGGGTAGCGGTTGCCTCCTTCCAATTGCACCCCGATTTCGAAAAGGTCAATTAAAGGCAGATACGCCCGCCATCAGTTTGTAGGGGATGGCGTTCAGAAGCTTGTGCAAGGGCGCACCCGGGGCGAACCTTGGTTCAGTTTACTGAATATATGCCCCCGTTTCGTTCCCCATCCTATCTGCATCCGTTATTTTGCACTTAAAAATTTGACCTATACTTGTTTATGTTTTACAATATATTTCTGGACACCCATTTCCTTCCGAGCAAAAAAAGTTTAAATCACTGGTAGGTTAGAACTTCTTTTTCCGGATCGAAATGTCTTATTCGTTATCTTGTAGGCTGCATCCATCAAAAAAAACCGCCCCTATGAAAAAACCGACCAACTCACGCAGGAACTTTGTTAAAAAAGGTGCACTGGCAGCTGTTGCCGGCAGCCTTATACCCCACTTCAGTGCTAAAAGCTATGCCCGTATCATTGGGGCAAATGAGCGAATTCACGTATCCGTTATGGGTGTTAATAGTCGTGGTGATGCCCTTGCCCAGAATTTCGCCGCTCAAAGCAACTGTGATGTTACCCACATTTGCGATGTAGACAAAAGGGCCGTTACAAAATGCCTGGCCAACCTAAAAAATCGTCAGACCATAGTGGCAAAGGCCTATGTGGATTTTCGTAAATCCTTGGAAAGTAAAGAGGTAGATGCCCTGGTCATAGCCGCTCCCGACCATTGGCACGCCCCAGCGTCGTTATTGGCCCTACAGGCCGGCAAACATGTATACATAGAAAAACCCTGCAGCCACAACCCGAACGAAGGCGAAATTCTGGTCAATGCCGCCGCCAAATATGACAAAATTATCCAAATGGGAAATCAGCGGCGATCTTGGCCAAATGTCGTTCAGGGTATCGAGGCATTGACGGAGGGAGCCATTGGTAGAATTTATTTCGGTAAGGGCTGGTATTCGAACAATAGACCTTCGATAGGTATTGGAAAAGAAACTCCTGTTCCCGAGTGGTTAGATTGGGAGCTATGGCAAGGCCCTGCACCTCGAAAAAAATTCAAGGACAATCTCGTTCACTACAATTGGCACTGGAATTGGCATTGGGGTACAGGGGAAGCCCTGAACAACGGCACACATATGATCGATCTTTTACGATGGGGAATGAAGGTCGACTATCCTATCAGGGTAAGTTCGAATGGAGGACGTTACCGCTACCAAGACGATTGGGAAACTCCCGATACACAAGTTATCAATCTTGATTTCGACAATGGCATGACCATGTCTTGGGAAGGCAGGAGTTGCAACGGCAAGGGTATCGAGGGTAGTTCGGTCGGCGTGATTTTTTATGGAGAAAATGGCAGTTTGCTCGTTCCAGGAGGAAATACCTACACCCTATTCGACCTAGACGGCAAAGTGGTAAAAGAAGTAAAACATTCCGAGGAAATAGATGCCCGTGATACCTCAAATCCTGCAGAAAAATTAGACGCTTTTCACATCCAGAACATGTTCGACGCCATTCGAAAGGGAACAAAGCTGAATGCCGATATTGATTCTGGCCACAAAAGCACCCTACTCGTTCAGCTGGGAAACATTGCGCAAAGGGTAGGGCAATCACTAGATATCGATCCAACGAACGGACATATTTTGAACCATACCGAGGCCCAGAATTTATGGAGCCGATCGTACGAGAGTGGTTGGGAAATGAAATTGTAAAAAAGGGTTTTCATGGAATCAAGAAGGTCATTTATCAATAAGATGGGTAGGGGTACGGCCCTGTCAGCTTTGGCTTTGAATACCCCTATTTCATTAGTTTCTCAATTATCCGACAAATCACGCGCCATGGCAAAAACATTTAGAATTGGCATCATTGGAGCGGAGAACTCACATACCGCCGCTTTTGGTAAACTTTTCAACATCGATAAGGCCTTTCCTGGAATGGAAGTAAGGTACGTTTGGGGAGAAACGGAGGAATTCGCCAAAACGGCCATGGAAAAAGGCAACATTCCTGAAATGGTGGCCGACCCTAATGACATGCTCGGCAAAATCGATGGGTTGATCGTTGACCATCGCCATGGAAAATTCCATTTACAACCTGCCATTCCATTCGTTGAAGCCGGAATTCCGACGTTCATTGACAAGCCTTTTTGCTATCGGGCGGCAGAGGGAAAGAAATTTTTAGAATTGGCCAGAAAGTATAACACCCCTGTTACTTCCTTTAGCTCCATCGCCCATAGCTATGAAACCTTTGACATTAAAGAACAAGTAAGTGGCATTAAAAATATCAACCAAGTTGTTCGCTACGGTCCCGCTGATTTAGAATCGGAATACGGCGGTATTTTTTTCTATGGGGCGCATCTTGTACAGCCTTTACTATATTTATTCGGAGACAATGTTAAAATGGTACAAGTTCATCAAAACGGTAAGAACAGTAGCGCAAGCCTTATTTTTAATGATGGCATGTTGGCAACCTTAGTTTTTACAACCAAAAAATATGGGTGGAGTACCTATATTGAAACAGAGGAAGGAATCATTCCCCTGAAATCAAGGCTAGAAGATAAAAAGCCCGATAAGAACTATGTAGCCATAGTGGAAATGTTCAGAACACGGAAAGAACCTAGAAGCCACACAAGCATCATTCATTGTGTTGCCATATTGGAGGCCCTAGAAAAATCGGTTGCTACCGGCCAATGGGAAGAAGTACTTTCCTGACCTTAAATAATTGAAAATGAAACTACTAACAAGTACACTGATTGCCATGACATTGCTCCCTACCAGATCCATTCCGGACAACAAAAACACAATCTCAGGGGTGCTGTATTCAGATGAAAGTTTTATTTCGATCACAACGGAAAATGGAAGAATCATCGAGCTGAAAATATCAGATCCGCCAGAAAACGCGACTAAAGTTTATGTGGCGCCCGGCTTGGTCGATGTGCAGATCAACGGTTACATGGGTGTCGATTTTTCAGGCCCCGATCTTACGGTAGAAGGGGTTAGGAAGGCCACCAAAGCACTGTGGCGGGCAGGGGTAACTTCGTATTTCCCAACGGTTATTACAGGCGACATCGACCTGATCAAAAAGAACTTTGCCATTTTGGCCGATGCAAGAAAAGATGCCGAAATTGGCGCATCCATTCCGGGGTTCCATTTAGAGGGCCCCTATATTTCTCCCCTGCCCGGTTTCCGCGGCGCACATTTAGAAAAATACATCAAAGCGCCTGATTGGGCCGAATTTCAAGAGCTTCAAAAAGCGGCCGAAAACGGCATTATCTTATTGACCTTGGCCCCCGAATTGGAAGGCGCTATTCCCTTTATTGAAAAGTGTGTGGCAAGTGGGGTTACCGTTTCTTTGGGTCATCACAACGGTTCGGCATCAGATGTGCTGCTGGCCGTAAATGCAGGGGCAAAAATGGCGACCCATTTAGGTAACGGTTGTGCCAATGAGATCAACCGTCATCATAATCCCCTTTGGCCACAACTTTCGAACGATGCCATAACCGCCAGTATCATTGCTGATGGCTTTCATTTGAACCGTGAGGAAGTACGCACTTTTTATAAGGCAAAAGGAGTTGAAAATACGATCTTGGTCTCCGATGCCCTCGATTTGGCCGGACTTCCCCCTGGGGAATACACCCGTGGCGAGCGAACCTTGGTATTGACCCCCGATGTCGTAAAACTTCCCAAAGAAAATGTGCTTGCCGGGGCCGCATCTCCCCTTAGTAAATGCGTGGGAGTGGTCATGGAATATACCGACTGCGGTCTGAAAAATGCCATACAAATGGCCAGCGCCAATCCGGCAAAATTATTTTCCCTCGATGAACTTGGCGAGATCAAAAAAGGAAAACGTGGTGATCTGATTCAATTTACCATGGAAAACAACCGAATGACCATTTTGAAAACCTATGTAAACGGATTGCTGGTATACCCGCAAGATTGAGCCAATGAAAAACACATCACTACATAAAAAGATACTGATCGGCCTAAGCGCCATAGGCCCAGGACTATTTTTGATCGGGTACAACATCGGTACGGGTAGCGTCACCACTATGGCAAAGACAGGCGCCGAACACGGCATGGGCCTTTTTTGGGCCTTAGTACTTTCCTGTATTTTTACCTATGTTCTTATGGTCGCCTACGGAAAAGTAACCTTGGTGAGCGGAAAAACCGCCCTATTCAATATAAAAATGGAATTCAAATGGGGCTGGTTGCTTTCGCTGTATATTATTATCGCACTGATTATCGGTGAACTTTTGGCCCTGATGGGCGTCATGGGCATCGTTGCCGACCTCGTACAAGAAGGCATTAGACTTGCTTTTGACGGGTTGGTGGTAAAAACTTTCTGGATCATCCTCTTCTTTAGTATCATTTTGTATGCCTTACTTTGGTTCGGACGCTATCAGGTTTTTGAAAGAGTGCTTACGGTTCTGGTCATTTTAATGGGCTTATCGTTTCTGGTCGTCTTCTTTATGGTAAAACCAAGTTTTTCGGCCTTGGTGGAAGGCATCGTGCCCAGTATTCCTGATACCCCCGGTGCGTTCGGATTGATCGCGGCCATTGCGGGAACCACCTGCTCCGCAGCTGTTTTTATCATGCGGAGTACAGTGGTGGCCGAAAAGGGTTGGGGCATCAATGATCTTAAGACCGAGAAAAAAGATGCCTTCGTTTCCGCCGCCATGATGCTTTTGCTGAGCGGCATCATTATGGCCGTCGCCGCAGGAACGCTACACGTGTCAGGGCTCAAATTGGAGAATACCGTTGAGATGATCGCCCTTTTCGAACCCCTCGGTGGCAAGTTGGCCGCATTTATATTAATCATCGGTATTGCCGGCGCGGGACTATCGACGATATTTCCGATCGTACTGATTGCGCCCTGGTTGCTCTCCGACTATCGCGGAACACCTCGAAACATTCATTCCACCCAATCGCGATGGTTGATATTCCTGGCTTTGTTGTTCGCCTTTGGAACGGTCTTTCTTGAAGAACGGCCTCCCGCATTGATGATTTTTTCACAAGCATTTCAAGCCTGTATTCTTCCCGCGGTGGCCATTCCTATAGTAATCTTGATCAATCGAAAAAATTTGATGCATAAGCACAAGGCAAGTAATAGCTTGAACATTGGGATCGCGGCCGTCATTCTCTTTTCTTTGATCACGACTTGGCTGGCGATCTCTGAATTTCTTTAAAACAAAATAAATGACGCGAACACTAGAAATTGACCAGCTAAAAATATCGGTATACGACGACCCGAAATCATTGGGGGCGGCAGCGGCCGGTTTTGTTGCGGATACCTTGAACAAAACGATTAAGGAAAAAGGATTCGCCAACCTAATTTTAGCCACCGGGGCCTCTCAATTTACTTTTTTGGAAGCGCTAAAAAAGATAGAAATCGACTGGCAAAAAATAACGGTTTTTCATTTGGACGAATACAGGGGCATTTCAGACCAGCACCCCGCAAGTTTCCGCAAATATTTAAAAGAACGCATTTTGGACGAAGTCGCTCCTAAAAAGATCTTTTTCCTACATGGGGATGCCGAAGACCTTGAAAAAGAAATGGAGAACTATTCGGAACAGCTAAAAAACCATCCCATCGATATGGCATGCATCGGTATCGGCGAAAACGGGCACATCGCTTTCAACGATCCCCCGGTCGCTAATTTCAACGATCCTAAATGGGTAAAAGTGGTCGAATTGGATGAGGATTGCAAAAAACAACAACTCGGTGAAGGATGGTTTCCCACCCTTGATGATGTGCCGAAACAGGCCTTGTCATTAACCATCCCTGCTATAATGGCATGTAAAACAATTAGTTGTGTCGTACCCGATGCGCGAAAGGCGAATGCCGTTTACAACACCTTGTATGATGTAATCAGCACCCGATGTCCGGCAACCATTTTGCGAACCCATAGCGATATACGATTATTTTTAGATCAAGCTTCTGCCTCTAAAATTCGACGATAAAAACGTGAATTAACTCGTTCAACTTTGCTTATTTTAGAGACCAACTAAAACCACTGCCAAATGACCCTTTCCTATTGGGATATCGCAATAGTCATCGCCTACATTATAGGCGTACTGGCCCTTGGTTTTTACCTCTCCAAAAAGTCATCAAAGAACCTTGAGTCTTATTTTCTTGGCGGAAAAGAATTGCCCTGGTATTATTTAGGGCTGAGCAATGCCTCGGGCATGTTCGATATTTCAGGTACCATGTGGTCGGTCGGGATTCTTTTTGTATACGGACTCAAAAGTGCTTGGCTGCCATGGCTTTGGCCCGTATGGAACCAGGTTTTCGTCTTCGTATACCTTGCCATTTGGATGCGCCGCTCCAATGTGATGACCGGTGCCGAATGGATCACTTTTCGGTTTGGGGGCGGAAAAGGAGCCAAACTCTCACACATCATCATTGTTATTTTCGCGGTTATCAGCGTTCTTGGGTTTATTGCCTATTTCTTTGAGGGTATCGGAAAGTATTGCACCTCTATTCTTCCCTGGGATATGGGTTTCGATTTTTTGGGCTATGAAATAAGCTCCGCAAGAAGCTATGCACTGATCATTTGTGGGCTTACATCTTTGTACACCGTTAAAGGGGGTATGCATAGTGTGGTTGCCACCGAGGTAATGCAGTTCGTGATCATGACCATTGCCTGCATCGGGGTTGGCATTGTAGCCTATAACATGGTCTCGGCAGAGCAGATAGCCGCGGTGGTGCCAGCCACTTGGGACCAACTATCGTTCGGTATGCGCCTCAATCTCGATTGGAGCAATTCGGCCTTCCCGCAAGTGAACGAAAAAATTGCCTCTGACGGTTTCGACCTGTTCGGCATCCTTTTCATGCTTATGGTTTTAAAGGGAATTTTTGCTTCCATCGCGGGGCCGGTACCGAGTTATGATATGCAGCGCATACTGGCAACCAAAACACCCGCCGAGGCGGCCAAGATGAGCTTCTTGACCATCTGTGTATTGTATATTCCACGTTATTTTATGATCATCGGCTTTGCGGTTTTGGCGCTGGTGTACCTGGGTCCCGAATTGACCGCGATGGGCGATAACATCGATTTTGAACAAGTGCTGCCCATGGCCATCAACAAGTTCTTGCCCGTAGGTCTAAAGGGATTAATGTTAGCGGGGTTCCTAGCGGCCTTCATGGGCACATTTGCCGCTTTTGTGAATGCGGCGCCGGCCTACATTGTAAACGATATCTATAAAAAGTACATTAATCCCGGCGCACCTGATCAAAAACTAGTGCAACTGAGCATCATCTCTTCGTTGGGCCTGGTCATGATCGGCATTATATTTGGCTTCAACGCCGGCTCCCTCAATTCATTGATCCTTTGGCTGAGTTCTTCGCTCTACGGGGGCTATGTGGCTTCCAACGTTTTGAAATGGGTTTGGTGGCGGTTTTCAGGAAATGGCTATTTCTGGGGTATGCTCTTCGGATTGATAGCATCGACCATCAAGTTTATTTTCTTCCCCTACTACGTCGATATTTTCGTATTTCCCATCATCTTCGTTTTCGCTTTTATGGGATGTATCATAGGTACCTATATCGAACCCCTCCCAAACCGCGAGCAGGTCAAAACATTTTATAAACAGACCAGGCCTTGGGGCTTTTGGGGTCCGATTAAGGCCGAGGTTATGGCAGAAGACCCACATTTCGTTCCAAATATGCAATTTAAAAGAGATTCCTTCAATATCTTGGTAGGCATCCTTTGGCAGATGGCCCAGGTGGTCATTCCCATGTATTTCATGCTGCGGCAGAACACCGAAATGGTGATTTGGAGCGCGGTATTGATTTTGACCAGTGTGTTGTTGAAAAAATATTGGTGGAACACCCTAGCGGAAGATTAAAATGCAGATAACAGGAACCTTTTTAGACGAAATCAGCCATGACATTCCCCATCAAAACTGGGGTGCGAAAGAATGGGAGAACGATTTTGCCCACATGAAAGCTATGGGCATCGACACCGTTATCTTGATCCGTTCAGGTTACCGGCGTTTTTTGACCTACCCTTCAGATTACCTGATCCGCGAAAAAGGTTGTTTCAAACCTCCTATAGACCTGGTGGAACTGTATCTACAACTTTCCGAGAAATATGGAATGACCTTCTATTTTGGCACCTATGACAGTGGTGAGTATTGGGACACCGGCGATATGCGCAGCGAGATCGATATCAATTTAAAGACCATCGAAGAAGTATATAGCACCTATGGTCATTATAAAAGTTTTGGCGGTTGGTACCTGAGTTTAGAAATGAGCCGAAAGACCAAGGGGGCCATTGAGTCGATCGCCGGGCTGGGCAACCACTGTAAAGCGATCAGTGGCGGCTTGCCCGTACTCATTTCGCCTTGGATCGATGGTAAAAAAGCCGTTTTAGCGGCGCAACCAGCGCTCAAAAAAGACCATAGCATTTCTCTTGAACAACACGAGAAAGAATGGGACGAGATCTTCGAGGGTATTAAAGGCGCTGTAGATATTGTCGCTTTTCAAGACGGTCATGTAGATTATAACGAATTGGAAGAATACCTGGTCGTCAATAAAAAATTGGCCGATAAACATGGACTTCAGGCGTGGACGAACTCTGAATCTTTCGATCGTGATATGCCCATAAAGTTCTTGCCCATAAAATTCGAGAAGATGCTCTTGAAGCTGGAAGCCGCCAAACACGCCGGTTGCGAAAAAGCGATAACATTCGAATTCTCGCATTTTATGAGCCCCCAGTCGGCTTATTTGCAGGCGCGACATTTGTATAATCGCTATGTGGACCATTTTAAAATCTATTTGGAGCGATAGTCGGGATCATGTTTTGAAACAGAAAAGCAGTACCACTTCGCCCCATCGTACAATAAAATAAAGCACAACGAAAATTGAAAAAATACGCAGAAATCTATAAGAACGAACTCTTGAACGAAGTTGTTCCCTTCTGGGAACTACACTCGCCAGATACCGAAAATGGAGGTTACTTTACCTGCCTGAATGAAAAGGGCGAAGTGTACGATACCGATAAGTTCATATGGCTTCAGGCCCGGCAGGTTTGGATGTTCTCTACCCTGTACCGCGAGGTCGAACCGAGGGAAGAATGGAAAAACATGGCCAAGCTGGGCGCCGGGTTCTTACAAAAATATGGCCGTGACACCGAGGGAAACTGGTATTTCTCCTTAGATAAGTCAGGTAGGCCTTTAGTGCAACCCTATAACATATTTTCAGACTGTTTTGCCGCGATGGCTTTCGGAAAATTGTACGAAATCGAACCCATAGAGGAATACGCTAAAATCGCAAAATCAACTTTTGAAAACATCCTAAAAAGACAAAAAAATTCCAAAGGCAAATACAACAAAGTTTACCCCGGTACGCGCAACCTACAGAATTTCGCCTTACCCATGATCCTTTGTAATCTAGCCTTAGAATTGGAGCACCTTTTGGGAAGTGAAGAGGTAGATACGGTAACCACCGCCGTGGTCGATTTGATCATGAACAAATTCTACCATAAGGATAGCGGTCTCATTTTAGAGAATATTTCTGAAAGTGGGCAATTTGTGGACAGTTTTGAAGGCAGGCTGCTGAATCCCGGTCATGCGATCGAGGCCATGTGGTTCATTATGAATTTGGGCATCAGAAAAAATGACAGGGCACTTGTAGAAAAAGCCGAACAGATCATGTACCAACAATTGGAAAATGGATGGGACGAAACATACGGCGGTATCCTGTACTTTATGGATATCAAAGGACATCCGCCGCAGCAATTGGAGCACGACCAAAAGTTATGGTGGGTTCATTTGGAAACTTTGGTGGCCTTGGCAAAAACCTACGCGTACAATCAAAACCCAAAAGCAGCCACTTGGTTTGAAAAAGTCCATGAATATACTTGGAAGCATTTTAGGGACCAAAAAAATGGCGGCGAATGGTACGGTTATCTTAACCGCCAGGGCCAAGTGCATTTAACCCTTAAAGGGGGCAAATGGAAAGGTTGTTTTCACGTGCCAAGGGCTCTATTGGAAGTTTGGAAAACCTTGGAAAACTAGTTTGCAAAAAACAAAACGAGTACCGATAGAAAGTATACCGACTAATTGCTTAGGCCGACCTCTTTTTCATAATTCTTAAGGGCATTTTAGGGCTGCGCAAGTACGCTAACTATTATGTATTGTAGAACCACTACCCCACTATCTGTTTTTCAAGAATGAAAGGCTGATGGTAATGGCGTTCTCCGGTTGCCTTATAAAGGGCATTCGCCAAAGCCCCCATGATCGGTGGAAATGGCGGTTCGCCAAGTCCCGTAGGGTCGATTTCGTTCTTCACAAAATGAGTTTCAATACTCTTTGGGGCTTCACTATGGCGGATCAACCTGTAGGTGTCGAAGTTCTGTTTTTCCGCAATGCCATCCTTAAAGCTCATGGCACTGTACATGGCATGACCAATACCATCGACAGCCCCGCCTTCCGATAGGTTTTTTGCCGCGTCAGGGTTTATAATGATGCCGCAGTCGATAGCGGCGGTCACCTTTTCCACAACAGGTTTATCGTTCTTCATAGTGATATCCAAAACTTGCGCTACGTAGCTGTTATGGCAGAAATAGGCCGAAACCCCTCTGTACCGACCGGGTTGCTCTTGGCCCCAGTTTGATTTTTCCTTCACCAGCTCCAAAACACCTGCGTACCTATTCGCCTCATAATCATTGTTCTCACCAACGGGATTCTCTTGGGCACGTTTTAAAAGTTCCAAGCGGAACTCGATGGGATCCTTTCCGGCCGCTTCGGCAACTTCATCTAGAAAAGACTGTTCGGCACCTGCAATGAAATTAGATCTTGGGGCTCTGAACGCCCCTACGGTAATATTCGAATCGATTTTCCAGTCTTCGGCAAGATAATGGTCAACGGCACCGGCAGGAAAACGGTTGGCCGCTAGTGGGCTTTCTGGAATTCCTCCTGCCCTCACATGAAAAGCGATAAGGTTGTTATTTTCGTCTAATGCCGCACGGTAAAAAGCATGATATGCTGGTCGGTAAATCCCTGTGGTCATATCATCTTCCCGTGAATATACCAGTTTAACAGGTGCTTTCATTTTCTGGGAGATGACCCCTGCCTCGGTTAGAAAATGCCCGTAGAGCCGGCGACCGAACCCGCCCCCCATTCGTGTCATTTGAACGTCTACCTTATCCAACGGAAGCCCCAGTCTTTCCGCGACGCTTTTTTCCATCATTTCAGGGGTCTGTACGGGGCCGATTAGTTCTGCCCTGTCTTCCTTGACATCGGCGAAAAAGTTCATGGGCTCCATACAGTTGTGCGCCAAAAACGGACAGGAATAACTTCGCTCAATGATCTTGGCCGCTTTTTTAAACATAGCCTCCGGATTACCATCTTTACGCACTACGTTCTGTTTGCTACTGGCCAATTTTGCCATTTCATCTTTGTGGAAATCGGTATTTTCTAGACCAGCAGGAAAATGAACGTTTACTTCGCGCCCGAACGCACCCATCTTCATGGTGATATCAGGGGCTTGCTCCCATTCGATCTTCAATTTCTTCTTGGCGTTCATCACCTCCCAAGTCGTGTTTCCGACCACCACGACCAAATCGGTAAAGGCGCTATTGTCAAAAGCACTTTTCACATAATCGTCGTTAAAGGTCTTCATCGTAAATACATCCTTAATGCCCGGCATATTTTTCGCGTCGGCTAGGTCGGCCGATTTTAATTTCAGTCCGAACGCTGGCGGATGCGCGATCATGGCGATAAGCATGCCCTCTTTGTGTACATCGATTCCGAATAAAGGCTTTCCTGTAACGATTTTAGGTCCATCAACATTTTTTCTTGAGGTGCCGATGATCTTGAAATCTTTTACACTCTTTAAGGTAACCTCTTCAGGCACGGTTATTTTGCCCGCAGCGGAAGCCATTTCGCCGTATCCGGCAGACTTTTCACTAGCCTTATGGTATAGTACGCCCGATGCTGTAGTAATCTCATCAATAGGCACTTGCCAAGTTTGTGCCGCTGCCGCCCTTAGCATGTGCCTTGCCGTAGCGCCCGCCATTCGAAGCGGTTCCCAGCCCTGGCGTATAGATTGGCTGCCGCCCGCCAACTGCCGCGTAAAAATGGCGGTATTCAAAGGTGCCTGTTCTACCATAACATTTTCCCAATCGGTATCCAACTCCTCCGCCACGATCATGGGCATAGAAGTCTTAACGTTCTGTCCTATCTCCGGATTCGGCGACATAATGGTCACCATCCCGTTATCGCCAATTTTCAGGTAGCCATTGATTTCGAACCATTCTTTGGGCATGTTACTGACCTGTTCAGGTGTTGGCTTGCAAGAGGCCAGCCAACTGAAGCCAAGCATCATACCGCCACCGGCCAATGTAGCGCTTTTCAAAAAAGAACGTCTGTTATAGGAGGTTTTTACAAGTGTCATTTTGTTTGTTTTTTAGGAGTGCCCTGCTTTATCTAACTATTTTCGGAGGTGGCTGCAAGTTTGATCGCCTTTTTAATTCGCGTATAGGTACCGCATCGGCAAATGTTACCGTTCATGGCCGTCTCAATCTGCTCATCAGTGGGGTTCGGATTACTTTTCAAAAATGCACTGGCGTTCATGATCTGCCCTGCCTGGCAATAACCACATTGGTATACATCTTCGGCTATCCAGGCCTTTTGTACGGGATGGTCACCGTTTTCAGACAGGCCTTCGATGGTAGTTATAGCCTGGTCACCAACCGCTGAAATGGGAAGTTGACATGAACGAACCGCAGTATCACCAAGGTGTATCGTGCAAGCACCACATTGGGCAATACCACAACCGTATTTGGTACCTACCAGTTTGAAATGGTCTCGAAGTACCCAAAGCATCGGAGTAGTCGGGTCAAGCTCCAATTGCTCTGTTTTTCCGTTGATCTTCAGGGTAAATTTTTCCATGATACGTGTATAAGTAATGAATACGTTGAAATTAATCAATTTATGCGTATCAAAAAAGACCTCAACCAAATAAACCCATGATAGGTTCGAATACGTTTGTGTTTGGCGACCCAAGACCTTCCCCTCTTTTTATTTCCAACATTACTTTTATCAATCGGTTGAGTAAACCAGCAGGTTTATTGTAACTACCACTAAACGAGTAGGTTAATTTTTAGCCAATTGAAAGGTAGAAGCTAAGTTTTAACCCTATCATGAAGCTCATCTTAGGAAAATCCCTCGCCCAAATAATACCTATTAAATATCGAATTTCTTATTCTTTTTTTTACCTTAACTGACGTTTTACACAAAAAAAAATCGGATGAAGAAAAAGCACCTTTTTGTTTTACTGCTTCTTACGCAGGCATGCTACACATTCGCTCAAACCGAGGTAGACGTTTTGATCATAGGTGGTGGAGCGGGCGGAACATCGGCAGGAATTCAGGCGGCACGAATGGGTTCTAAAGTCCAGATTATAGAGGCCACCCCTTGGCTAGGGGGAATGCTGACCGCTGCGGGCGTCTCAGCCATCGACGGTAATCATGAAATGCCTTCGGGCATATGGGGCGAATTTCGGCAAAAGTTGCGTGACCATTATGGTGGCGCCCAAGCCTTGGCCACGGGTTGGGTAAGCCATACCCTCTTTGAGCCTTCCGTAGGGAACAAAATGCTACAAGAAATGGCCACTATTCCAAATTTGGATATTGCCTTTAATTCAGTTTATACTGACATAATAAAAGAGGGCGAAGGATGGCAGGTAACCTATGAACAGCAAGGAAAATCAAAAACGACGAAGTCAAAAATACTTATAGATGCCACTGAGATCGGCGAGTTACTGCCTGTGGTCGGTGCCGATTTTCGACTTGGGATGGATGCTAAAGGTGAAACTGGGGAGAAAGAGGCGCCTGAAACGGCGAATTCGATCGTTCAAGATCTGACCTATGTCTTGATCTTAAAGGATGTGGGCAGCGAAAAGGGAAAGGATGGCCTGGTCAAGCGCCCAAAAAATTATGATGCCAAAGCCTACGAATGTGCCTGCAAGCGCGAAGGTGGTGAAATGTTCGGGGCGGTCGCCGATTGCCAACAGATGCTCGATTATGGAAAACTGCCCAATAATAAGTACATGATGAATTGGCCCAATTGCGGCAACGATTTCTATTTGGATTGGACCGCTTTAACCCTGGGGGAACGAAAAGTACGCCTTGAGGAAGCCAAACAGTTCACCCAAGGTTTCGTCTATTATATTCAAAATGATCTGGGCTATAAAAATCTTCGTGTCGCCGATGAATTTCCTACCAAGGACAATTTTCCGATGATTCCCTATGACCGTGAAGCACGCCGGGTAAAGGGGAAAGTTCTATTGACCGTAGATCACCTAGAGCGCCCGTACGATTTCCATCTTTACAAAACCGGAATCGCCGTTGGCGATTACCCCATTGACCACCATCGGGACAAAAACCCAAAAGGAACCCCAGAAATCGATTTCATCACTATTAGGGTGCCAAGTTATAACGTACCCTTGGGAAGTCTGGTTGCTGAGAAGGTGGAGAATTTTATCGTTGCGGAGAAAAACATCAGCGTATCGAATATCGTAAATGGCGCGACACGTTTACAACCTGTGGTATTGGGCATCGGGCAAGCGGCCGGGGCATTGGCGGCCACCTCCATTAGGGAAAACAAAAAACCTTCCGAAGTCTCCATCCGAAAAGTCCAAGAGGCCCTTTTGGAAAGCAATGCCTATTTGATGCCCTATGTTGACGTGAAAGCGGACGATGAGGGCTTCGACGCCATGCAACGTATCAGTGCTTCCGGCGTTTTGAAAGCAGTAGGTGTTCCGTATAAATGGGCCAACCAGACATGGTTCTATCCTGAACAGGTCGTTTCTGAATACGAGTGGGTCCAAGGCTTGCTACCCTATTTTTCCGAGCTTAAAAAAGCCCACCCCTCGGGTAAAGGAATCACTCTAGCGTTCATGAACGATGCCGTTGAAATTATCGGTAAATCCCGTACAGAATCCTCCATCTTGAAAAACTGGTCGTCTTTTCATTATTTACAGGATCTTGACAAGACCAGCCCCTTAAATCGCAGAAAGGTCAGTATGATTACAGACCACATTCTGGATCCTTTTTCGCTGGAAATCGACTGGAATGGAAATCAAAAAGAAAAATAAGCATATGAGAATAGTCCAATTTGTGACCAAGGGAGGAAATAATGCCGTGGCCTGCGTAGTGGGCGGTGAGCTGCAGTTGATTTCGAAACATGCATCTACGTACGACTTGGCGAACAGGGCGATTCTGGAGCATAAAACGCTAGCGCAGTTGATCGCTGAAAATTTGTCTTCAGAGCGGGTCGATTACAAGCAAGTATTCGATTCAGAACGTTTATTGTCACCCGTGGCGCACCCCGATCCCGCCCGTTTTTGGATTACGGGAACCGGATTGACGCATTCGGGCTCGGCGGCCACACGAAACGCCATGCACGCCAAACTGAAAATGGAAGAAGACCTCTCAGACTCCATGAAAATATTCAAAATGGGCATGGAGGGCGGTAAACCCGAAAGCGGTAAAGTGGGCGTGCAGCCGGAGTGGTTCTATAAAGGAAACGGTACCATTGTTGTGCACCCCCACGGCAACCTCAACCTACCGGACTTTGCCTTGGACGGCGGTGAAGAACCAGAAATTGTAGGGTTTTACCAAATCAGTAGCGACGGTACGCCCTATCGCATAGGCTATGCCTTGGGCAACGAATACAGCGACCACGTGACCGAAAGGATCAACTACCTCTACCTCGCCCATTCTAAATTGCGGCAATGTTCGTTTGGGCCTGAGCTTTTATTGGGCGAACTTCCAAAATCGGTCAGCGGCACGGTTTCCGTAATTCGGAACCATGAAACGTTATGGTCAAAAGAATTCTTAAGCGGCCCTGAAAACATGATCCATAGTTTTGAAAATTTGGAATACCACCATTTTAAGTACGATCTTTTCAGAAACCCCGGTGACCTACACTGTCATTTTTTCGGCACCGCTACCTTCAGTTTCTCCGATGGGATAAAAATCGAGGATGGCGATCAATTTCAGATCGAATCGGAAGTTTTTGGGAAGGCTTTGATCAACTCCGTTACAAGAAGTTTAAGCACCCCCATCGAGGTGAGAACTTTGTAAGCCAGTGCGTATGGCTTTACTATGACGGGCTAGTTGCTGAACAAATTCGGCAGCCACAAAGAAATTTCGGGAAACAAGGTAACCAATGCCAACACTACAAAACTGACCAATAAAAACGGAAAACCTGCCTTAGTTACCTTTCCAATGGAAACCTTGCCGATACTCGATGCAACGAAAAGGCAGACCCCTACAGGCGGCGTGGTCAACCCGATAATCAGGTTCAAAACGGCGATGACCGCAAAATGAATGGGATCCACATCTACCGCTAATGCCACTTTGAGCAGAATGGGAAACAGGATCAGAAGCGCCGCAATGGTCTCCATAAATGTACCGACCACTATAAGCAGCAAATTGATCAGCAACAGCACCACATATTTATTCGAACTAAAACCTAAAATTTCGCTGGAAATAGTTTGGGGAATATGTTCGGTAATCAAAATGTACCCGAACAAATTGGCAAAACCGACCAAAACCATTAAAGAAGCAGAGGTTTTCATGGAATCAAGCACCACTACCTGTACGTTTTTAAAGTTCAGTTTTTTATAAACGAACTTTCCGATGACCAAAGCATACAGAACTGCAACTATAGATGCCTCTGTAGGGGTAAAGAGACCTCCAATAATTCCGAAAAGAATGATAAAGGTCATCAGTAAAGACCAAAAGGTGTCCACAAAACCCCGTGCGACCTGACCAAAAGAACTTTTCGGGTGCTTGGGGTAGTTCTTTTTTCGCGCAATGACATACGCCACGACCATCAAACCGACCCCCAATAACAAACCGGGAACGGCACCTGCCAAAAACAATTTTCCTACCGAAAGACCGCTGAGGGTTGCTGCAATGATCATCGGCACACTTGGGGGAATAATGGGGCCTATGGTGGAAGAAGCTGCCGTAACCGCACACGAAAAATCGGCATCATAGCCTTCCTTTTTCATGGCAGGGATCAATACCGACCCCAAACTCGCCGTATCGGAAATCGCCGTGCCCGATATTCCTGCAAAGAGCATCGATGCCCCGATGTTGACGAGAGAAAGTCCTCCCCTGATATGACCTAACAGATGATTGCAAAAGGTGATGATCTTTGCCGTAAGTCCGCCTTGGTTCATCAGGTTTCCGGCAATAATAAATCCGGGAATACTCAAGAGCACAAAAACATCGATACCCGAATACATCTTCATGGGCATCAATATCAAAGGAATACCAGCTACTATCAAATAGACCAAACAGGCGAGCCCCAAGGCAAACGCGATTGGATAACGCAATACTAAAGCGACCACAAATACGATGACCAAGATCCAGATCATTCGGTTTTCTTTTTAAACACCTTCACTATGTGGCCCCAAGCGTAATAGCAAACGGAAATGCCGATAATCAACATACTACAAAAAGACACGCCCATATTGAACCCCATACTTGGCGACTTTTCGGCGACCCCCAGAAGAACCAACTTTACAGAATAGAAGGAGAAAACGGCAAAAAGCAAAAAGATGACAATCGGAGTTGACCTATCTAAAAAAAACCTAGCCCTGTCAGAAAACGAATTGTAGAACATATCAAGGTGTACATAGAAATTGGTCTTTAATGCAAGCCCGGAAGCAAATGCAACGGCATAGATGAACAATAAACGCGAAGCCTCTTCGGTCCATGCCGGGGTATTGAACCACGAGAAACGGCAAACGATCTGTAATAGCACCATGGCGATCAACCCCCATGTGCTGAGCAGCGTACCGATCTTAAGAAATTTCGTTACCGCTTTTTGCATGGGCTTCTTGCTCTTTTTTAAGTTCGAGATAAATTTCTTGCATTCCAGGCGACAGGCTCTCAAAAATCGCCTGCTGGCATTTTTTGGCAAAAGCTTCGGCATCAACCTCGATCATTTCCATGCCCTTGTCGATCAGCAATTGTTTGATGTGCTTTTCATTCTCCAAAAAAAGATCGTGCTCATATGCCTGCATGTCTTTTCCGGCTTGTACCACCATTTCTTGAAGGTCGGGCGGAAGTTTTTGAAACTGCTTTTCACCAATAATGGCATACACCCAACTGACCACGTGCCCGGTAAGGTTCACATATTTTTGCACTTCGGCGAAGCCCGCATTGTGGATCATCGCCAACGGGTTTTCTTGGCCTTCGATGGTACCTTGTTGCAACGAGGTAAACACTTCTGACAATGCCATGGGGGTAGGTTTTGCCCCAAGGGCGCTCCAAGTGGCCACGAACGAAGGTACGTTGGGTACGCGAATGATCATCCCCTTTAAATCATCAGGATGCCTGATCGGCCGGTTTGAGGTCAAATGTCGGGGCCCGCGTTCAAAATGGCAAAGGGCCCTTACCCCTGCCTTTTCAATCATTTCCTTTTCCATCAACTTGCCCACCTTGCCGTTGATGTACAATTTCATATCGACGGAATCCTTCATCAAATAAGGAAGTTCGCAAAATGCGGCCACCTCGAACCAATTGCTCAAGGTAGAGCCCGTGGTAGTGATATCGATAACTTCGGCCTGGATCAAACGAATGGCCTCAATTTCTTTTGCCAGTTGTTCAGAAGGGTATAGTTCTACCCGGATACGGCCATGGGAACGCTCTTCCAATATGGTTTTAAAATAGGCGAAAGCCTTATACCAGTTATGGTCTTCATTGGCGATAATCGCCGTTCTGAACAAAAATTCAGGATTTTTTTTGGGAGGATTACAATTAAGTGAGAACAGGGCAACTAAGAGCCCAAATACGCCCAACCGACCTATTATCAGTACCCTTTTGAATATGATGCCGCTTTTGTTCAATCTTCGTAAACCTCAACGATCATCTCAACTTCTACCGCTATGTTACTGGGCAAAGAACCCATACCTACCGCTGCACGCGCATGCTTGCCCTTTTCGCCGAAAACGGCGACCATCAAGTCTGAATACCCATTGATCACTTTAGGGTGATCCGTAAAATCATTTACCGCGTTCACCATGCCCTTGACCTTTACCACTCGTTTTACCTTGTTCAGGTTGCCCAATTCTCCCTTTAGCACAGCTAATTGATTGATTCCTGTTACGCGGGCCGCTTCATAGCCCTGTTCTATGGTCAGATCCGCACCTAATTTACCTGTTATATTCTCCCCATCCGCTTTCAGGGGGCCCTTCCCCGCCAAGAAAATCAAATTACCCACTCTTACGGCGTTGACGTAATTTGCGACAGGAGCAGAAGGGGTGTTCAACACAATACCCAACTTCTGCAAGTTGGCTTCAGGATCGTAACCAACTTCGGGTCGATCCTTTTCAATCACATTTACCTCTGTTTGTTTTTCACGGTCTACATTGCTATTACAAGACACGTAGAGTGCTAGTACAACTGCTAAAATAAGGTTTTTCATTGCTTTTCGATTTTATTTCTTAAAGTTAGGCATTTGACAATATCTCTCGAACCCTTTGGGCCACTATTCGTTCTTGGCCTGGTTCCATCATCCATGTTGTGATGCCCACTTCTTCGTTAGAGCCTACGGTTTCTATGGATGGGTGGCCTTCTACCAACCTTTTTCGCATTTCAGGTTTGGTGATTTTAACGATATTCTCGTCCCATCGAATTTTTAGGCTTGGCACATGGTTGGCGTGGGGCGGTACATGTATTTCAGTTTCAACTCCCTTTACGGTCAATGCACTATCGCTTATTAATTTGATCTGGGCCTCCCATAGCTCCCACTCCTTTTTATGGTCTCTGGCTAGATACAGTTCCAATGCTACCATCATGCCCAGAACCTCTTCTTTGTTCACTTTCATTCCCCTGGCAATAGTGGTACCCCGAGGGGGCGTATGCAATCTAGCGGCTTCAATGTACTTTCGTTTTCCTAGTAAAAGTCCGGCGCTTTGTGGCCCTCGAATACCTTTACCCCCAGAAAAACAAACCAAATCGAACCCCATTTTGGTAAACTTGAACAAATTGGAGACCGGCGGCACATCGGCAGCGCAATCAATAAAGGTAGGAACGTTGTGTTTCTTGCCAAGGGCCACAAACTCCTCCCATTTGATCTCGCCATTTTCGGTGTTGGCATTCAAGAACCAGAGCATGGCGGTCTGTTTGTTGATCGCTTTCTCAAGTTCTTTGGCAGTGGTGACCTCAACTATTTTCGCCCCGGTATTGATCAAGGCATGGGTATACCCTATCGAATGCCCTTTCTGAACGATGACCTCGTCTTTCATTCCTGTAGTATCGGGTAATTGGGCCACTTTCTTTTCGTCCATTCCGCACATGATTCCTGCAAGACCGATGGTCATTGCGGCAAATGCCCCGGAAGAAACGGTGGCATATTCACATTCCAACAATTGGGCGATCCGCTCCCCGACCTTATCGTGAAGTTCATCAAGGTTCACATATTCCGTAGCGCCGTAACTGATGGCGTCGGTAACTTCTTTATGCATCAATGAACCGGTCATTGATGTATAGGTACCTGCCGCATTGATGAATGTACGAAGACCCAGTTCTTTAAAAAAGTCGCGGGCCAAGGGTTTCGCTACACTGCTTTCCGTTACTCCGGCCGAGATTATTTGGGGGCCAAGTATACTGCCCATAAATGGAATGGCGGTTATTGCCTTTAATGCTTTTCTCCTACTGCTCATGATCTGAAAAATTTTAAGGTTCTAATCCAATGCTGCAATACAATCCATCTCTACCAATGAATTGCCCGGTACCCCACCATAGGTGGCCACGGTTGTTCTTACCGGCGGGTTCTTTCCGAACCGGCCCCTAAACACTTCGTTCATGGCCTTGTAATCATTAAGATCGGCCAGGTAGACATTTACCTTTAATACCTTTTCCATTGAGGAACCGTTTCTTTCGAGTTCTTTTTGCAGCTCCTGTAACACAATTTCGGTATGTGCCTTGATCTCGAAAGGTTCTGTATGCGCCCCTTTACCGGCAATATATAAGGTGTTACCGTGCTTTACCGCCCCGGAAAAAAGTGGAATATCTTGATCCGTATAGATCTCGCCGACCACTTCTTTGGTTGCCTTTGTCCTTTTTTCCGAGGCACTTACCGCACTGATGCCGAACAAGGCCGCCATACCCATTCCTATTTTTTTAAAGGACGCTCTTCTCGTTGTTCTATTTTCCATAATGTTTCTAAGTTATAGTATTGAAATTGGTTACTTGGTTGTCTCCTAACCCACTTCAGGCAACGCCCCGGTGGATTGGTGTTCATAAAGTTCATATCTTAAAAATCAATTAGTGCCCTCTATAGCAGCAAGACCGTTTAGGTCGTAAACCACATCGCCCTCCCTAATGGTCATTTCGCACTCGAGTTTTTTATTTCCCTTCATTCTTTTTCCTTGGGTATCTATGAAGCCGAAATTGCCGTCCCTTAAATTCAGGAGGGTGATGTCAGCCACTGCCCCAACGGATAAATGGCCTAGATCAGTACGTTTAATTACTTGTGCAGGTGTCCATGTTGATGCTGCAATAAGCTCATCCATAGGCATATCCATGTTCAAGAACTTTGACATGATACTCACCATATCCTTCATGGCCCCGTTCATGCTGCCGGTATGTAGGTCAGTACTGATCGAATTCGGTTTAAAACCCTGTTCCATTGCCGGTATGACCTGTTCGAACAAAAAACTACCCCCACCATGACCCACATCGAAAATGATTCCCCTCTGTTGAGCCGCAAAGGCGAAATTCTCCACCTTTCCTTGCTCGTTCACAATGGGGGTTCGCCCTTTTACATGGGCGTAGGCATGCGTGAAAATATCCCCAGGGCGCAATTTCTCCATAAAGAGTGTTTCTAAGGAAAGTTCGGGTTCACTTCCCCCGAAATCGATTATGACAGGAATATCCGCCAGCTTTCCCGCTTCCACGGCCCGTTCGGTGGGTGTCCAATCGAAACCGCTAAAATGGGCAAGCTTTATACCTACTATCAACCCTGGATATTGCTTAGCGACCAGTGCGGTCAGTTTAGCATCCATATCGGAGATATTCTGCTCGATTGCACCGCCTTTCATTCCGGTACCCACAATATTCAAGAACGACAACACCCTTGTTTTAGACCGTTCTATGGTCTGTTCTTTAAAGGTTTCGAAATTACGCCAACCGGCACCCCCGGCGTCAACTACCGTAGTTACTCCGCTTCGAAGCGTAAAACCATCGGGCGGCAAGGCGGTAAAACTGTTGCTGAGGTAGGAATTAGGTTCGGTGCCGAAAAAATGGTGGCCATGAATATCTATGAGACCGGGGGTTACATAAAGACCTTTCGCATCAACTACCTTTTTCGCCTGGCCTGCCTGTATATTCGTCCCGACCTTGGCAATTTTTCCGTCTTTTATGGCCAGATCCGTTACTTTATCAATATTATTTTTTGCATCAATAACATGACCATTTTTTATGACCATATCGTAATTCTGCGCCATGGTCAACGTGCTCGTGCTTAGCACAAGAAAGAATGCAATTCTTCGGCAATAGTAGATTGGTGTTCTCATTGTTTTTGTTTTAGACTTATTCTGTACTGACCTGTATCGGCGTAATCGGTATACCGCTATCTTGTTGATTTTTCCGTATCGACCGTACTTCATCGGTTGAAACCGCATCGGCATTGTTTTCAAAATTCGACCTGATGTAGGTCAACACCTCGGCTATCTCTTCATCACTTAAAAACGCGTGTTGCGGCATTGCCCCGTTATATACTTTGCCATCAATTTCAAGGCTGCCCTCCATGCCGTTCAGCAATACCTTGATTAGACGTTCTTTATCGCCCGTAACCCAATCTGTACCAACCAACGGGGGGAACCTACCTTCTGCACCTTTGCCGTTTTGTTGATGGCAAGCGCTGCAATAGCGATAGTAGGTAGCTTCACCGCCTGTCATTGTATCTTTCATCAGGTTGTCATTGATCTCATCTGGTGAACGAATGTGTGATAATGATTTACGCGCCTCCATCTGTACCAAGTGTTCTTGACCAAAATTCGATGTATCACCATCAAAGGTGACTTTCCAAATTCTACCTTCAACGGAGTCGGAGATATACATACCGCCATCGGGGCCGAAAGTTATGCCCATGGGCCGGTGTTGGGCGTCGTTCACACTGACAATAGGGTCTACCCCGGCGAAACCATCGGCAAAAACTTCCCATTCTCCGCTAGGCCTGCCATCTTTAAACGGAACAAAGCCAACGATATAGCCCGACTGCGGGTAGGGCGCCCTATTGGTAGATCCATGAAAGGCAATGAACGCACCGTTTCTATAATGTTCAGGAAATGCATCGCCCTCATAAAAAACCAGGTCGTTTGGCGCCCAATGCCCGGGAAAGCCGATAATGGGATCTTCATAATCGGCACATCGTCCTATGATTTCACCGTCACCCCCATACTCTGGGGCCAGCACCTTTTTTTGCTTTATTTGATCATAATAGCAGTACGGCCAACCAAAGTCCGATCCTTCGGTCACCCTCATGAATTCTTCGGAAGGGAGCAAGGCGCTTTCCCTGGGCGAATACTTGTTGGGCCAGAGTCGCAACAGGTCGTCACGGCCATGCATTACGGCATAAAGCTCATTGTCAACAGGGTTCCAGTCCATCGCCACGATACTTCGTATACCGGTAGCATATTTGTACCCGTCTTTTTGGGTCTGGTTCAACTTGTTGGCATCAAAACGCCAAATACCGGCATGGTCTTCGAGTTGCGGACAAGGATCCAGCCCGGGCGCGCCAGGGGTACGTTTAGGCTCTTGACAAGCATTGGAAGGTGCGCCGAAGGGTACGAAAATATGGCCCTGGTCATCGAAGGCAATAGGCTTGCCAATATGTTCATGTTTACCGTGTTCATGGTCGTCGGTTACTATAACTTCGGGCTCTCCTTCTGGGATCAAAGATCCCGGTTTTAACTTGTAGCGGTAGACCACCAGATCCGAACTAAAATATATATAGCCGTTGTAGACGCGCATGGCCGTAGCGTAGCTCCATTTCTCACGCTTCGAATTGCCCCCGAATTTTTCGATAACATCGGCCTTTCCGTCATGGTCATTGTCTTGAAGAACGGCAATGGAGGCATTTTCATGGGCATTTCTTAGCTTGGCATAGAGAAAGTTGTCGTCAGTCACCGCAATGTGCCTCACGGTTTCAGGAATACTGTCGACCACCACCACGGCCGAAAAACCATCGGGCAGTACAAGGCCCCCGTTAGGTACTTCGGGCGTACATTGCACCAAAACCATGAAAAAAGCGCAGAAAACCATTCGTATTGCAAAAGACCAACGCATAAAGCCTTTAAATTTAAATGAACAAAAAAGTACGGTACAACTGGCAATGCCCAAAAAATAGAGCAATGGTGACAAAGGCCCCAAGGCGATAAAACTTGGTTTAAGGTAAACTTCTTTTGCTTAAAAAACAAATACTGTGCGTAAAATGTGTTCGAGCACATTATGAATGGACTGCTCAAAACCAGCGATTACAAAAACGGTGTTACGCACAGCAGGTTGCCAAAAAAATCGGGTTCGAATAAAGTGGGGCCTACACGATAAAAAAGCACATGCTGCCACTGGTCTTGGACTAACGACATACAGCGTAACAACATCATTAAAATAAGGCCCACTAAAAAACAGGGTGGCTCTTCGTATTTTTAGGGTATGGGCAGAAACTACAACCCTGCCTGACGGCAAGGAAAATCATATAGTTTTTACCCTAAGGTAGGCTTTAGGGCCCATGGAATGTGGACTATGGATCGAAAATTGTACCTTTATCTCAACAAAAACCGAAGGAAAATGGCAACCTTTGATTTAGGACAGAGCGCACAGAACTACATAGATACGGCGGACGATAGATTATTGAAAATGATAAAGGAATTGGTGGAAACCTATCATGACGATGCCGAGCGCATCAGCGTAGAACAGTACAATAAGGAACTGGAATCTTCCGAGGCACAGATCGAGCGCGGGGAGTTCTATGCTCAGGAACAAGTACGCCAAACCATTGAGGAATGGAAAGAGAGTAGTCTGGTCCCCCGAAGCATTGGAGCAGTTGACCGATGCCAGAAAAACGATACTCAATGTCCACCAATAAAATATAAATTATCTTTATTTTGAGTAAAAAAGCATATCCTATGAACATCGAAGCGACAAAACTGGAATTGATTCACCTGCTGCTACAAACGCAAAAAGAGACCCTATTGGCAAAAGTCAAAAAAGTGTTCGAGGAAGAGCAGGTCGATTGGTGGGACGATTTGGACGCGGAGGAAAAAAAGGAAATCGAAACAGGTATTGCAGAAGCCGATAACGGACAACTTACATCGCAAAACAAAGTGATGAAACGTTTTGATAAATGGCGTTAAAAATAGTTTGGACGCCTCAGGCAGAAAAAGGGCTTGATCATGTTCTCGAATATCTTCAAAAGGAATGGTCTGCCAAAGAAATTGTTGCATTAGAAAAACGAATCATCGACCTGATGGAACGTATCTCGAAATATCCGAAAATCTGTCCGCCCTCGGGAAAGTACCCCAACCTCCGAAAAGGATTGGTGGATCATAACAACTACATCGTTTACCGAGTACGCCCCCGAAAACGAACTATCGAAATCGTGAACTTCCGGGGGACAAAACAAAGACCGTTGGCATAGAATTTCACAGGGCACCACCTCGATCGTAACCATTGATAACTTTCAATACGATCAGGCAGGCCGTTTATTGGCGCAGACCCAATGCATTGGCGACCTATCGCTGGGCAGTTCATGCGGCGGCGGCGGTGGAGGTACCACCGTACCGGTGAACCTACCGTTATCGGGCACGATCGCTACGGCGCAGGTGGCCAGCAGCAGCATCACCGTCACCAACGCTACCTTGGCCCCGGGGGCACATTTGTATATCGGTGCCGGTAACGGCATTGACGGCGACCAAGAGTTGATCGTCTTGAACACCTATGACGCCCTGGGCCAGCTCGAGAAGAAAAAAGTGGGCGGGGCAGCAACGGCCAATGTGTACCTAGCACCCGGGTTACAGCAGGTGGATTTCAAGTACAACATACGCGGCTGGCTAAAAACCATCAACGAAGACGCGTTTGCCGACAACGACCTGTTCAACTTCACCATCAAGTACAATGACATTGCCGATGTTACCAAAAAACTGTACAACGGCAACATAAGCCAAACGCAGTGGAACACGCTAAGCCAAGTTACCGGTGCCAACCCAATAAGCAATACGTACACCTACACGTACGACGCGCTCAACCGCATAACAGGTGCCGTGGACAACACCAACAACTACACCGTGGGCAACATCACTTATGACAAGAACGGCAACATACTCACCTTGAACAGGAACGGCCATCAAGGGGGTTCAACGTTCACGGGCATGGATGCGCTGAACTATGCGTACGACAGCGGCAACAAATTGATGAAGGTGGCCGATCTGGGCAACGATGCCCACGGCTTCATCGACGATGCCGTGAACATTGCCGACGTTGCCGATGATTATGCCTACGACCAAAACGGCAACATGGTATCCGATGCCAACAAGGGCATCACCGCCATCGCCTACAACCATTTGAACCTGCCCAAACAAATAACGGTCAGCGGCACCAACAACGGCACCATTTCGTATATTTACGATGCTACCGGGGCAAAGCTGCGGAAGAACGTTCTTACAAACGGGGCAAGTGCCCCAACGGCGACCGACTATGCGGGAAACTATTTGTATGAGAACAACCAATTGCAGTTCTTCAGCACGCCAGAGGGCTACGTGACCCCGAACACCTTGGGCGGCTACGATTACATTTATCAGTACAAAGACCATTTGGGCAATGTGCGGCTCAGTTATATGCAAGACCCCGGCAACC